>JACDDK010000241.1 GCA_013817025.1 Rubrobacter sp. | reverse complement strand
AACGCGGCTTGCGCCTCGCGACACTCGTCCGGGGCGGCTTTCGAGGAGAAGTGGTTTGAGAAGATCGTGAACTCCCCGAAGCCCTTCGCCTGTACCTCGGCCGCCAGCGGTGGCCGGTCGAAGAGCCCGCCGTCCACGTCGGAGCAATCGAAGCCTTCTGGTCCCTGAGCCGTTTTGCCGTACTGCGTCACATTGTTCACCCGCACGCCGTCCTTGACGAGGAAACCCACGTCTATGCCACGGTTGTCGTTGCCTTCTTCCAGGTACGCGGTGTAGCCGCCGAGTGAGGTGGCGAGGGCCTGAAGCGTGGCGAGATCGTGGACTTCCTGGACGGCGACGACCTCGGGATGTTCGAGTCGGTCGTTTATGGCGTCGGTGAGGCGGGGCGTCTTCTCGGCGAACTCCTCTTCGCTGATGGTGCCGCCGTCGAGCCCACCGCCGACCGGGAAGTAGTTCTCGACGTTGAACGAAGCTATACGTAACTGCTTCTCCCCGGACGGGGAGAGCTCTTCATAAGGATACTCGACGCCGGTCTTGGCGACGGTCGGCAGCGCCTCGGGCTGCACCATTATGCGGTAGTTGCTGAAGTTGAACCCCATGGGGCCGGTAGCGCCGCTCACCGTGTCGAAGAGGTCGGCGTCCACCTCGGTAGTCGAGCCGTCCGGGTCGAGGTAGGGGTTGTTCGGGTCGCCCGCGCCGGCGTCGGCATCGGTGGCTATGAGGGCGGGCTCGGGCTCGGTGCGGAAGACGCGGTCCTGCTCCGCGCCGGGGGTCATGAACACCTCACCGAACTTGTTCGTGCCGCCGGAGTTGGCGGTACCGGTGGCGAGACGTACGCGCATGCCTTCCAGCGTCTCGTAGTATGGACGCGATTGCGCGTCCTGGCCCTCGGCCCGCGCCGCGTCTATCCCGACCGGGTCCGGTACGGGCGCCGCGCCGACCTTCTCGGGCTCCTGGTTTATCGTCTCGGAGATTATCGTCTGTCCAAACTTCTCCCTAACTTGGCCGTTCACCCGAACCACGTCACCGGGCTGGTAAGCCGTGCGGTCGCGGACGAAGCCGATAAAGACGCCTTCGGAGGTGTCAGGGTTCGAGTCGGCGTCGGAGGGTTCTTCCTGGACGAAGATGCCGGCGTCCTCGGGGAAGCGCCGGATGGTGTTGTTCGAGCCGAAGGAGGCCCCGATCTCGTCGTCTTTCCCGGTGACGATACCCTCGATGGTTACGGTCCGGTCCGCGATGGGCGACTCCGCGCCGGGACCCTGTACGTCGTGTATCGTCGTGATCTCGGGCTGAGGCTCGCCGCCTCCGCCGCTGAGGTTCTGCGGATTACCCACCTTCGGACCCTCGAAGTCGGCGGCGTTGTCGTCCGTGTCTCGCTTGCCGCCGTCCTTGCGCTCGAAGGAGTTGTCGCCATTGCCGGTGGGCGTCGTGATGCCCGTCCCCTCGCGACACGGGCTGTTCGGGGAGCCGACGCCGTCTATGACGGTCCCCGACGTGTCCACGATGCGCGCGCCGCTCGCGTTGCTCGTCTGGAAATCGACGAAGCCGGTCGAGTAGCTCCGGTCGCCCGGCACGGAACCCGAGTAGCCACCGTTACCGGAGTTGGCGAAGAGGTAGTGCTGGCCGGGCTTCAGGACGGTTCCGGCAGGCACGGTGGTCCGGTCGGAGGCGTTGCCGCTGGTGGAGGCGCAGCCCTGCAGTTTGTAGCCGGAGACGTTCACGTCGCTCGCGGAGGTGTTGTGCAATTCCACGAACTCGTCGTTGCCGCCGACGGGACCGCGGGTCCGCAGCTCCGAGATCACAACGCCGTTCGGCGACGCGGATGCTTGATCCACCGGTAATCCCGCCAGCGCGAACCCCGCCAACGCGAGACCCGCCGCAAGCGAGCCCAATAGTCCTGTACGCCTTTTCGTCACGGCGACTCCTCCTCTATCCCCTGTTTATTAGGGTTGTGCAGCACGAGATACCTTGTGCCTCGCAGAATGTAGCATCGGGAACCTTCGATATTGTTTCAGGTGAGTAAAACCTGCATTAAACATCCAGAGGGCGGCGGGCCACGTCGGACCC
>JACDDK010000240.1 GCA_013817025.1 Rubrobacter sp. | reverse complement strand
AAGTGCGGCTGGAGTTCGCCGAAAAGGCTTGAGCGGCTGTGAACGCCGCCTTAGCCTCTTTCGTTCGATGCGCTAAACTCGCTGTCTTATGAGAGTTATAGTCGTCGGGGCCGGCCTTGCCGGTCTCACCTGTGCAAAAGTGTTGAGAGCGCGTGGCGCGGAGGTCGCCGTCTTCGAGGCGTCGGACGGCGTTGGTGGCCGCGTGCGGACGGACGAGCGGGACGGCTTTTTGCTCGACCGGGGCTTTCAGGTGTACTTCACGGCCTATCCGGCGGCGCGGCGGCATCTGGACCACGACGCGCTGGACTTGCGGGCCTTCGACCCCGGCGCGGTCATTCACCGGGGGCGGGCACGGAGCGTCATATCCGACCCCTTGCGCGACCCGAAGGCACTCGTGCCGTCGCTGTTGTCGGACGCCGTTACTTTCCCGGACAAGCTCCGCACCCTGCGGCTGGTGGCCGATAGCGCGTCCGCCGAAGCTCAGGCCGCCGCCGAGCTGAACGGTACGGACGAGGCGAGCCTAGAATACTTGAGAGGAGCTGGTTTTTCGGAGAAGTCCATCGACGGGTTCTATCGGCCTTTTTATGGTGGGATCCTCCTGGACCGCACTTTGAGTACGTCGTCGCGGGTGCTGCGCTTTACCTTCAAGATGCTCGCCGCAGGCAAGACCGCCGTACCCGCTCGCGGTATCGGCGGCATCCCGGATCAACTCGCGGCACACCTCTCGCCGGATGCCATCCACCTGAACAGCCCGGTCGATGAACTGCTGCGGGACGGGTCGCGGGTCTTGGGCGTGAGGTCGGGTGGCGTGGAACATGAGGCGGACGCGGTCGTAGTCGCCACGGAATCTCCGGCGGCTCGGGGGCTTGCCGGCGGTGGGATGCCGGAGGCGGCGGTGGGGCAGACGTGTATCTACTACGTGGCGGGGGCGAACGGGCTTGGGGGCGGAAGGAAAATATTGCTGAACGCTGAAAGCGGAGGGTTTTTGAACAACGTCGTGGAGATGAGCGCCGTATCGGAAGACTACGCGCCGCCGGGCCGGAGCCTCGTCGGAGCCGTCGCGCTCGGGAGCTTGGACTTGCCGGACGACGAGTTGCATCGTCGGGGGATAGCGGAGATCTCGACCTGGTACCCGGAGGTGGACCTCGAACCGTTGGCCGTCTACCGCATTCCGTTCGCGCAGTTCGACCAGCCGCCCGGTGTCCACGAGCGACTGCCAAAGAACCGCACGCCCATGCCCGGCCTCGTGCTCGCCGGGGAGTACACCGAGGACTCGTCCATAAACGGCGCGATGCTCTCGGGCGAGAAGGCGGCGGGAGTGGTGATGAGCCGATGATGAACGGGAGGGCGAGCGAGTTTCCGGCGCTCAAGGTCGAGAAGCTCAGGAAAACCTACAAGAACGGCTTTCTGGCGCTGGACGACGTGTCGCTGGAGGTCGGGGCGGGGAAGTTCTTCGGGCTGTTGGGGCCGAACGGGGCGGGAAAGACCACGCTCATAAACAGCGTGGTTAGTCTTGCGAGGCCGGACTCGGGGTCGGTCGAGGTGTTTGGGCGGGACGCTTACCGGGAGTTTCGGGAGGCGCGGCGTATGATCGGGCTCTCGCCGCAGGAGATCAACCTGGACAAGTTCCTGACCGTCGAGGAGGTCCTAGTCTTCCACGCCGGATACTATGGCGTCCCGAAAAAGAAGGCGAAGGAACGCGCCGAGGAGCTTCTGGACCGGTTCAGCCTCACGGACAAGCGCAACGCGCGTACCAACACGCTATCGGGCGGCATGAAGCGACGCGTCCTGTTCGCCCGAGCCTTGATGCACGACCCGAAGGTCCTCTTTCTAGACGAGCCGACCGCCGGGGTGGACGTGGAGCTTCGCTACAAGTTGTGGGGATATATCCGGGAGTTGAATCGCGGGGGGTTGACGATACTTCTCACGACGCATTATCTGGAAGAAGCCGAGGCTTTGTGCGATGAGATCGCGCTGATAGACGGCGGCAAAATCTCCGCTCAAGGGTCGAGCGTGGAGCTGAAGGAACGCTACGACGCTAGAAACGTCGAAGAGGTCTACATGAAGGTGATC
>JACDDK010000239.1 GCA_013817025.1 Rubrobacter sp. | reverse complement strand
ACGATGGAGAGATCGCCGCCACAACGCTAAACATCAAAGGCCATCCAAAACCCCGCGAAGTCGGCCCCGGAAACGCGCTCGTCGCGGGCGGGGGGATGCTGCTGGTGATCGTTGGTGTTACGCTGGCGCGACGGCGTGGTTGAGTAACCGGCGAGGTGGGATCCCGACGCCAAGATGTCTCTCGAACGCGCCGAACAACCGCTCCCACCTCGAAAAGCCGAAAGCCGACGGCCCATAGCCGAACGCTAAGAAGGCTTTTTCGGCGAATTTTGGGAGGTAGGAAACCTTCTCGGGCTTCGAGCGTATATATTCTCCAATATGGAATACACGTCCACAGTGGCTTTAGGCGGTTGGCGAGCGAGGCTCAAGGGTCTCTCGGCGCGACGCGACCGGATGGCGGACAACGACCTCGTCGCCCGGACGTTGGCGGGCGACGTGCGAGCCTACGAAGAGTTGGTGCGGCGTTACGAGCGGCTCGTGGGGCGGGTGCTCTATTCGTATGCGCGGCGGGAGATCTCCGTGGAGGATCTCGTCCAGGAGACTTTCCTGCGGGCGTATGACCGGTTGAGCACCTTCAACCCCGAGTACCGGTTCAAGACGTGGCTGCTCGCCATCGCAAACAACCTCGGCGTCGACACGCTGCGGCGCAGGCGCGAGGTGATCGAATTCAACCCCGAGATCCACGCCGAGTACTCCGGTGGCCCGGACGCTCAAGTCCTCGAAGTCGAACGGGCGCGGGGCGTACAGGAAGCGATAAAGAGCCTGCCGGAGACGTATAGCGTGCCGCTGATCCTGCGCTACAACGAGGAGATGAGCTACGCGGAGATCTCCGAAGTCTTGGACCTGACCGTTCCCGCCGTCAAGAGCCGTCTCTTCCGCGCCCGAAACATGCTGGCCGAGAGAATCGGCGATAAGGACGCCGCCGGATGAGCCTGCGGCGCAACGAAGAGCCCTGCTGCGACCCGGAGGTCGTCTTCGAGTTGGCCGACGGCGCGCTCGCGCCCGAACGCCGCCGCGAGGTGCGGGCTCACGTTCAGGCGTGTCCCGGATGCGGGGAGTTGTACGAGAAAGAGCGGAACCTGAACGAGTTTCTCGGATCGCTGGAGTTCGCCGAAATGCGGGAGCGTTCGGTGTGCCGGGGCGTGGCGATGGCCTTGCCGACTCGTCGTATCGCAGCCCGGCTCTTATGGGCGGCGCTCGCGGCGGCGATGTTGGTGGTCTCGCTCGCGGCGCTTGGGCTGGACGGAACGGGACCCATGATCTCTGCGGCGAGCATCCTCGGCGGGCTGTGGGGCTACGTCTCGGGCATCACCGAGATGCTCCGCACCATACTCGCCATCGCCGGATCCACAGTGCTTATAGCACTCGCGGTCGGCACCTTAGTGGACCTCGTCATAGCCGCCGTGGTAGTCTCGGCGGCCCGCCGGACATGATCCATACCGCCGCACTACCCGCCCGGATAAACTTCCGGGTTTTGTTTCGCTGGCTCTTTTCAGCCGTGGCGCTCGCGGTCGTCGCGGCTATTGTCGTACCCCCGATTCCGGCTCACGCGCTGGAGAATCAGGCTTACGGAGATGTGATCGTCCCGGCGGGATCGGTCACGGACGAGGTCTCCACCGGGATGGGAGACGTCCGGGTGGAGGGGATCGTAGAAGGGGACGTTTCTTCGGGGACGGGCAGCGTGCTCATCGAGGGCGCGGTGGACGGCGACATAAAAGCCGGTCGCGGTAACGTCACGATCAACGCTCCCGTGGAGGGCGACGTGAACGCGGGATTGGGTGACGTGCGTATCGACGCACCCGTGAACGGCGACGTGGATGTGGGTTATGGAGACGTATATCTGGGCTCTGGGGCGCAAATCAACGGGGATCTGCGCTGCGCCAGCGGCAAGATCGAACGCGAACGCGGCGCCATCGTGAACGGGGACATGCTCTCCGGCATGACCTCGGACTTTCGAGGGGACCCCGGACCATCGCGGTTGCTCGGCCTGGTGGGCTGGATGTTCGCGGCTCTGGCGCTCGTGGGTGGCACGGTGCTCGCCGTTGTGCTGATGCCCGGTCCTCTGGGGTCGGT
>JACDDK010000045.1 GCA_013817025.1 Rubrobacter sp. | reverse complement strand
GAGCGAAGGCGCCGCCTAGAAAAAGTCCGGTTGAAACCGTGATCCTGATCTCGGCTGGCGCGTCTCGCGGAGTCCTACAAGTGCCGGAGATATCCACGCAACTCTCCGCCGTCGGAGAATCCGTCGAGATCATCCTGGAACCCGAAACAAAACGCTTTATAGGCCGGACCGCGTTCGCGGACCCGGCCTCGGTCGTTTCAAGCCCCACGCGGCGCCCCGAGGCGATCCTCTTCGCCCCGGCAACCACCACCACGCTCGCCCGACTCGCGCATGGCCTCGACGGCGGGCCGACCGGCGAACTGTACTCGGGTGGGTTGCGACCTGCGTTCATCGCCCCGGACCTCGAACCGGAGACCGCAAGCCATCCCGCCGTGGTGGGGAACTTGCGGATATTGCGCGAGGATGGGTGCGTAGTTGTCGGAGAAAGTGGGTTCGCGTCAGTGGCGGAGGTATCGTCGGCGATTCTTGGTGGACTCGGTGGGCCGCTCGCGGGGCTTCGCGTTGTGGTGACGGTGGGTGGGACCCGCGAGATCATCGACAGCGTGAGGTTCATCGGTAACCGCTCGTCCGGAAAAATGGGCTTGGCCGTGGCTCGGGAGGCGCGGCGGCTCGGGGCCGAAGTCGTCGTGGTGGCGGCGAACGTGGAAGTCGTCGACCCTGGAGTGAAAGTCCATCGCGTCGAGAGCGTGAAGGAGTTGCGGGAGGCTACATTGCGGCTCGTTGAGGGGGCGGACGCGCTGGTTATGGCGGCGGCGGTCTCGGATTTCACGCCCGCGAAGGTGGCGGAAAGCAAGATCCGACGCCGCGACGGGATGACGCTCGAAATGATCTCGACGGAGGACGTGCTCGGGGAGGTTCGGCGGCGGAACCCGGACCTCTTTGTGATAGGATTCGCCGCATCGCACGGGGATCCGCGCCCCGACGCCCGCGAGAAGCTCCGCTCCAAAGGCGCGGACCTTTTCGTTGGCAACGACATCTCGCGGCCCGGTACGGGCTTCGGGGCCGACGAGAACGAGGTGTACATCGTGGATGATGGCGCAGAGCGTTTCGTGCCTCGGGCCTCGAAAGCGGAGGTGGCACGGGCCATCCTCGACTCTATGAAGACTAAAATGCAAAAGAGAGGGTGTGGTTAGAGTGGCGCAGCAGGACACGGTTACGGACTCTATGGTGGTGAGCGGTCCCAAGAACCGGACGTCACATCTCTTCACCTCGGAATCGGTGACGGAGGGGCATCCAGACAAGATAGCGGACCAGATCTCCGATGCTATCCTAGACGCCGCTCTGGCCGACGACCCGATGAGCCGCGTGGCTTGCGAGACGCTCGTGACCACGGGCCTCGTGGTGGTGGCCGGTGAGATAACGACCGAGACCTATGTCGACATCCCGACCGTGGTGCGCCAGAAGATCTCCGACATCGGCTACACCCGCGCCAAGTTCGGCTTTGACGCCGAGACCTGCGGCGTGATGACCTCGATAGACCCGCAATCCGTAGACATCGCGCAGGGCGTCGACCGGGCGTTGGAAATCCGCGACAGCGTGGACCTCGACGAAGTGGGGGCCGGTGATCAGGGCATGATGTTCGGCTACGCTTGCCGCGAGACCGAAGCGCTTATGCCGCTCCCCATCACCCTCGCCCACGCCCTCGCCCGCCGCCTGACCGAAGTCCGCAAGACCGGACAGCTAGATTACCTGCGCCCGGACGGCAAAAGTCAGGTGACGGTTCGATACGAGGGTGCGAGGCCCGTGGCGGTTGATAAAGTCCTCATAAGCGCCCAGCACCGCGACGGCGTCGAGAATATGAAGGACGATTTTATAGAGACCGTTATAAAGCCCGTGATCCCGGAGGAGTTCTACGATCCATCGTCGACCGAGGTGCTTGTCAACCCGACGGGGCGTTTCGTGACCGGCGGGCCGCAGGGCGACACGGGTCTTACCGGGCGGAAGATCATCGTGGACACCTACGGCGGCGCGGTGCCGCACGGCGGCGGCGCTTTCTCCGGTAAGGACCCGACGAAGGTGGACCGTTCCAGCTCCTACGCGGCGCGGTGGGTCGCCAAGAACGTCGTCGCGGCGGGGCTCGCGGATCGGTGCATGATCCAGGTCGCCTACGCTATCGGGGTCGCCTACCCGGTGAGCGTGATGGTCGACACCTTCGGCACGGAGACCGTGGACCACGCGACGGTTCAATCGCTGGTGGAGGAACACTTCGACCTGCGACCGGGCGCTATCATCCGAGACCTCGACCTTCGCAAGCCGATCTACGCGGTCACCGCCGCCTACGGTCACTTTGGACGCAGCGAGCCGGGCTTCACCTGGGAGGACACCTCCCGAGCCGACGCCCTGCGCCGCGCCGCTGGCCTGTAGGAAGGCGCGTTTGGCCCGGCTCTCCGGCCACTCCTCAAGACTCGCCGGAACCACCGAAATCATCTCGCCCGTAACCGAGGTTCGGGTGGCGATCTTGATCCCGACGCACGCCCTGCCACCCCTGAGCTACCGCGTTCCCGAACACCTTCGCGGACACGTTCGCCTCGGCAGCGCCGTGGCAGCGCCTCTGTCGGGCTACTCGCGGCTGGGGATCGTCGTCGGAGTCGAGGAGCCGGACGAGGACCGGGATCTCGAAGACGTGCGCGAGGTCTTTGAGGATCTCGCGCTGGACGCCGGGCTCGTGCGGGTCTGCCGCTGGGTGTGCGAGGTCTCCGCCGTCCCGCTGGCCAATGTGCTGCGAACTGCCCTGCCACCCGGTCTCGACACCAGAAGTTACCGTATCTTGCATCCCGCGCCGGACTGGTCCTGGAGACGTGGCTCGGTCGTGGCCCGTGGTGCCCTGCGCCGCGCCCTCGGCCCCGAGCGTCTGAAGGTCGCCGAAGAAGCCGCTCGAATAGAGCTCACCCCTCACTGTCCGCCACCGGCGTCCGAGGAATGGACGGTCGCGGCCCCGGAAGCGGCACCAGACTTCGGACGCGCCCATAGTCAACGGAAGCTATTCGAGGAACTGCGGGCCGGTGAGGCGAACGGTGTGCGGAGTGGAGATCTCCTCGCCGCCACGGGCGCTACGCGGGCGACTTTGCTGCGTCTGGAACGCCGTGGTTTGGTGCGCTTCGAGAAGCGTCCAGCGGTCGCTGCGGTTCACGCTGCTTCCGGTGGCGTGAAGTTGGAGAACGAGGACTTCATATCGCGGGACCTGGACGGATTTTTGGAAGGTGCGGAGGCGCGGTTTTGGCGGTTGCCGACGGTGGATCATCCGGCGGTGGCGGTGGCCGTAGCCCGGAGCGCCGTCGAGCGCGGGGAGCAAGCCCTGATCCTGGCCCCCGAGATCGAGGGCGTCGAGCGCCTGAAGGGTGTTCTGCTTGAGAGCCTACCGGAGGGATGCAGCGTGGCCGCCTATCACAGCGGTCTGGGCCGGGGGCGGACGGCGGTGTACGAAGCCGGGCGGGCGGGCGAAGTGGATGTGATCGTCGGTACGCGAGCGGCGGCGTTGTTGCCGCTGCCGAGGCTCGGTGTAATCTGCGTGGTCGATGAGCCGAACGAGGCTTTCCGGGCGGAGCCTGGCTACGAGGGGCTCCCGCTGCACGCTCGAGACATTGCCTTGAGGCGCGGCGGGGACGGCGGCGCGAGCGTCGTCCTGCTCTCTCCGACGCCGACCTTGCGGTTGTACGGCTCCGGTGTGGCGGAGCTACCGGCACGCCTCGCATCCTCCTGGCCCGCCGTACGGCTGGTGGACATGCGGGGGACGGGCGCGGTCTTCAGCGCGACGTTTTTAGACGCTTGCCGGAGCGCCGTCGAGAACGGTGGTCGAGTCGGTGTGCTGGTCAATCGGATCGGCCCCGGCGTATCCGTATCGTGCAACCGGTGCGGGGCCGTCCGCTCCTGCCCGGTGTGTGACCTGCCGCTCGCGCTGCACGGCACCGGACGCTTGGCGGCTCTCATCTGCGCGCGCTGCGGACATCGGGAGGCGGCTTCGGAAAACTGTCCGCAGTGCGGCTCCCTGCGCCTGAGCGTTACGGGCCTCGCCGCCGGAAAGGTACGTGCGGAGTTGCGCGCGGCGTTGGAGGTGCCGGTCGGGCTGCTTACCGCCGGGGAGAAATCCGAAGCGGACGCTCCCGTGGTGGTGGGGACTACACGTTTGGTCCAGAATCTAGAATGGGCTTTGGTCTGCGTCCCGGACGCTGACTCGCTTATTCTTGGGTCCAGCATAGGCTCGGTGGAGCGTGGCTTTCGCACCCTGTATCGAGCAGCCGAATCCGCCCGGATACGGCTGGTGGTCCAGACTCGCAACCCCGAGCATTACGCGCTACAGGCCGCGCTGCGTAGCGACTACCGGGGGTTCGCCGCCGCTGAGCTTCCAAAGCTGCGCGCACTTGGCTACCCGCCCTACGCGCATCTTGCGGAGGTGGTGATCTCCGGCCCCGGGAACGCTGTCCGGGACGCGGTAGAATCACGCCTGCGGCCCAAACTTCCGCTTGGCGTGCGGATGTCGGCCCTGGTGCCTGCAGGATCCGACCGAAGCTCCGCTTGGCGGGTGCTGCTGCGGGCCGACGAGCGGCGCGAGGTCGCGTGGGCGGCTACGATAGCTGCCCGGCTTGGTGGTCGGAAGGCGAACGGGCTAAAAGTGTTGGTGGATGTGGATCCCGAGGAGGTCTAAACGGTGGTACTGGAGGTTAGAAAATTCGGCGACCCGGTTTTGAAGTCGCGGGCGACGCCGGTGAAGGAGTTCGACGAGGCGCTCGCCCGCCTCGCCGATGACATGCTCCAGACCATGCGCGACCATGAGGGCGTGGGCCTCGCCGCCAACCAGGTCGGACGCCTCAAGCGCCTGCTCGTCGCCGCCACCGAGGACGACGAGTTCGCCATAGTCAACCCCGTCATCGAATCCCGCTCCGAGGAATCCGAGTTTTTCGCCGAGGGCTGCCTCTCCATCCCCGGTATCCAGGTGGACGTCGAGCGCCCGACCGCCGTCACCATCTCCGGACAGGACCTCGAAGGAGGGCCGATACGACTCGAACTCGAAGGTTTGCTCGCGCGCATCTTCCAGCACGAGATAGACCACCTCGATGGCGTCCTCATCCTGGACCGCACCGATCGCGCCTCCCGCAAGGAAGCCATGCGCGAACTCCGCCAACGGCTGCTTGCCCAGAGATAACCACCCGAGCCTCCGCGTGAAAGTAGCCTTCGCCGGAACCCCGGACTTCGCCGCCACCGTACTCCGAGCGCTCATCTCCTCGAAACACGAGGTAGCACTGGTGATCTCCCAGCCCGACGCCCGCCGGGGCCGGGGCCGTAAAACAACCCCAACACCCGTAGCCCAACTAGCCCACGAACACGACATACCCCTAACCCAACCCGCCCGCATCGGCGAGGTGTCGAACGAAATCTCCGCGCAAGACGCCCTGGTGGTAGCGGCCTACGGCCAGATCCTACGCCCCGACACCCTCCACGCCGCAAAGCACGGTGCCTGGAACGTCCACGGCTCGCTACTCCCGAAATACCGCGGCGCGGCGCCTGTCGAGCGCACCATCATGTCCGGCGAAACCCAAACCGGCGCCACCATAATCCAAATGGACGAGGGTTTGGACACTGGCATGATCGCTTGTCAACGCATAATACCCCTAGATTCCGATGCAACCGGCGGCGAGTTGCGGCACCAACTCGCGGAGATCGGAGCTAAAGCTATGGTTGAGGTATTAAGTTGTCTGGAGAACAGAGACTTGAGGCTGCGTAAGCAGAACAATGTAGAAGCAACATACGCGGCGAAGATCTCAAGTGAGGAGCGGGTGGTGAAGTGGGGCGAGGAGCGGGAGGAGGTGTGGAATAAGATCCGGGCTCTCTCTCCGCACATAGGAGCGCGCACGTTTCATCCGCAGGTCGAAGGACCGATAAAGTTGTGGTCGGTGGTGGAGTTTCGTGGCACCGATCCGGGACTCGCGCCGGGTGAAATTTCCGCTGGAAACGGCCTGTTGCTTGTGGGGTGTGCTGATGGAGCATTGAGCTTGGAGGAACTGCAATTGCCCGGCGGACGATCGCTCTCCGCCGCCGAGTTCCTGCGGGGCAACGGTCTCGATGGGAGCTTCAGTACCTAGTTCGGCGCTAGAACTGGTAACGGCGCTTTCCTTCTGCCCGGGAGGTAGGTAGCGACGCAAGTTGTAAGGGACGATGTTAGACTTGGAGCCGCAAGACCTACCGAGCCCACAGGAGCGGAACGCCATAAGAGAGCCCGAAACAAACGTTGGAATGGTTCAACCGCAAGTTGAGATGCAGCGTACCGGCCTCGACGACGATCTCAGGGTAGCTATCGTCGGGGCTGGTGGATATGGGCGCGTCGCTTTGGATGTTTTGATCTCGGGTGGCTCCGAGGAGTGGATAATGGGCTTCTACGACGACGCCCATGCTACGCTCTCGAACAACCTACGGGGGTTCCCGATCCTGGGTGATATCGGGATGCTAAAAAGCATGCTTTCCGTGGAGCCCGTACACGTGGTCGTGGCGATCACGGACAACGCCGCGAGGCTGCGGGTTGCCAACGCGCTACGAGCCCTCGGTGGGAAGTTCGCCACAGCGGTGCATCCGATGTCCTATCTGTCGGACGAGGCGTCCGTGGGGGATGGTTGCGTCGTTGCGGCGGGTGTTGTGGTTCAGCCCGACGCGGCGGTGGGCAGTCACTGCTCGTTGGGAGCGGGGTCGGTGGTGGAGCGAGATGCGGTTGTTGGCGCGGGAGCCTGGTTGTCGGCAGGGACTGTAGTTGGCGTGGGTGCCAGAGTCGGGGCGCGGTCGGTGCTCGGGTACAACGCCAGCGTGGGCCGTAAGGCCGCCGTGGAGGCGGATGCTAGCGTGGGGGCGTCAAAGCACGTTGGGGTTGGTGGTACAGACTGATCGCACTGCTCCTCATAGCCGGAGTGTTCGGGCTGGTCGTCGGGAGTTTTCTGAACGTTGTGATCCACCGCGTCCCAAACCACGAGTCTATAGTCTGGCCGTCATCCCACTGTCCCAAATGCGGCGAGCCGATATCCCCGAAGGATAATTTGCCGATCCTCTCCTATGTCTTCTTGAGAGGCCGCTGCCGCAACTGTGGGGAGGGTATCTCGCTCCGCTACCCGGTGGTCGAGGGGTTGACGGGGCTGCTTTTCGCGGCGGTGGTGTACGAGTTTAGCCTGAGCTTGCAGACGGTTTCGGGGCTCGTGTTCGTCGCGGTTCTGGTGGCGTTGGCGGGTACCGACATCGAGTATCGGCTGTTGCCGAACGTGATCGTGGCTCCGGCGGCGGTGGTTGGGCTGGTCTTGTCCGTCATCTCGGACCCGGAGCGGTGGTGGGTCTACCTCGTTTCGATGGTCGCTCTGGCCGGGGCGCTGTTCGCGCTGGTGCTGGCGTACCCGAGGGGGATGGGGATGGGGGACGTGAAGATGGCCGGGA
>JACDDK010000238.1 GCA_013817025.1 Rubrobacter sp. | reverse complement strand
CTCGTCGACTTGCGCCGCCCGCGCAAGCTCTGACACCACGTCCCTATCCGGCTCAAGAAGCCGCCACCGCGCCAAACTCTTCCTTCCCATCGAAAAACCTTATAGGACGATTATACAGTCGGGTGGATAGCTATTTTCGGACGATTATACAGTCGGGTGGATAGCTATTTTCCAGGCTTCAGGTGCCAGTGGCCGCGTCTTCGACGGCGAAACGTGTGTTCCGCAAGGCCGATCGCTATTAAACCAGCGGGCTGAGAGAGGCGAGAGCGCGTTCGACTAGTTTGGCGGGGAGTGGACGGTTCTCCCAGTGCTCCAGGGTGAGTTCCTCGGTGTTGGTTTTGTCTACCTCGAACATGCGTTCCATTTGGGTGGCGATTCGCTCGGAGTAGACTTCTAGGTTGATCTCGTAGTTGCCGAGCAGGCTGTAGCGGTCGATGTTGGCGCTGCCGATAGTGGACCAGACGCCGTCGATGGTGGTGGTCTTTGAGTGGATCATGATGTGCTTGTAGCGGAAGATCCTGACTCCGTTGCTCAAAAGCTCGTGGAAGTGCCGCCGCGCCAGCCAGTCCGCCGTGACGTGGTTTGACTGCTTCGGTACCAGGATTTGCACGTCCACCCCGCGCCGCGCCGCCTCGATGAGCCCGCGTTTCATGGCGCGGTCGGGGATGAAGTAGGCGTGGGTGAGGTAGACGCAGTGGTTGGCGCGGTCGATGGCTTCGAGGTACATGCCCCGGATCGGGAATATCCTCATGTACGGGTCGTTGCGCCGCACGCGGACGGTCGGGTTCCAGTCGCGGTGCGGGCCTTCGACGGGCGTCATCTCCGGTAGGCCAGCCGTGCGGTGCGCGTTCCAGAAGTCCGAACAGGAGTTCTCCACCTCTCTTGCGGCGGCCCCCCGGACGCTGACGTGCGTGTCGCGCCAGCCAGCGGCGTACAACGACCCGATGTTGTAACCGCCGAGGAACGCCACGTCGCCATCCACGCTCATGACGTGCCGGTGGTAGCGGAACACGTTCTGCGGGTTCAGGACCCTCGCCGGTCCCGAGAGCGGGCGGAAGTGGAGCCGGTGGATCTCCTTCGGAAACTTCTTGAACGACAGCGGCACGAACACGTTCGCCAGCCCGTCGAAAACCACGTACACCCGCACGCCCTCCCGAGCCTTCCGCGCCAGAGCCTCCACGAAGCGGACGCCCACCGCGTCCCCCTTCCAGATAAACGTACCGACGAAGACGCTCTTCTCGGCCCGTTCTATAGCCGCGATCATATCCTCGTACAGCCGCACGCCATACGGATAAATCTTCAGGAGGTCGCCCCCGGATTCCAGCTCGATCTCCGGCGTCTCCTCCCACGGAAACCCCTCCTTCGGCCCCGCGCGCCGCTTCCTAAGCTCCGCCATAGCCACCAGTACCGCGATGGAGACCGCCTGCAAAGCCGTCAACCCGAGAAACAGCCTGAACCCCAGCCGACGCAGCCCCGAGAGCAGTTCTCTCATCCGGCGAAAGGTTTCCAGAAACGTCACTTGCGACGCAGGCGCGAGGCGAAGGTTTTAGCCTCCTCAGTGGCACGACGCTGTATGTCGGCCATCTCTTTCTGCCCGACCTTCTGGCCGCCGCGCTCGAAGTACAGTATCGTCGCTCGGCCCAGCGCAATGGTCCCCGCGTAGCCCAGCGCCGCAGAGGCGGCCCAGCCGCCTACGGGTACGATTTTCACTACCTGACGAGCCAGGGCGCGCATCCCGAAGCCGGCGGCCAGGACCCCGATCAACTCCCGCGCCCGTTCCATCGAGAGCTTCTCGCCGTAGGCGGCGGCGATCTGAAGCACCATCCTCCCCTGGTTCGCCGTCATCACCGGCATATCCGCTCCCGGTATGGGCAACGCCCCGATAAAAGCGTTCTCCTGAGCGTTGTTTCGGACCAGCCACTCGCATACGGCCTGCCGCAACAGCGGATATCCTTTCGCCAGCGGCACCAGATAGTCCTCGTCCAGAGCGCGCACGATGGCGGGGGCGAGTTCGTCGCGGATAGCCTGCTCGGTGATGGTCGAGAGCAAGACCTCGTCCGGGTCGTCGACGGCCTTGCCG
>JACDDK010000237.1 GCA_013817025.1 Rubrobacter sp. | reverse complement strand
CCGCGATGCTCGTCGGCATGGTCACCCACGCCCGGCTCTTCACCAACTACAAGGAATAGAAACGCCAACGACGCACAGGCGTAAACAAGACCGTCTAACCAGCGGCCCGCCGACGCCCTCGAAAAACATGCCCGGCGGTCCAACCTCCAATCGCCGGAAGACACCGTGACGCAACACTGGCGAAAGCCTCCAAAACCCCATTACGACCTCGCTCCAGTAAACCGCAACTTTCTCGCGATCCACCGCCCGCGAGCGAACACACCTTCCGCGCCACCCGCTCTATCGACCACCGGCCCGCCATTACTGATACCTGACGCCTACGAAAGCTCCATCCAGCAACTGCGGCGTTACCGGGACCGTGTTCAGGGCGAGGCAGACGTCGAGATCGTGTCCGTACTCCAGGCGCTTTAGCCGCCGGGCGGCGGTGTTAGTTCGCAAGGAGTTCTCGGGGCGTTTTTGGTGAGCCTTCACGATACGCTCGGCGCGGTCGTCCAGGGTCGCGCCCAGATCTCGCAGACGGTCCAGTATCGCCCCCGAAGCGGACTCATCCTCGGAAGCCCGATGTCCCTCCCAGCCGCAACCAACCACCGCGACCCGCGGGACCGACGCGCCGGACGTGAGGAAGTCCGCGACAGCGTGGGCGTTGACGAAAGCCCCCGCGAGGATCGCCGGAGCGCCGCGGGCGGCCTCGACGATCCTGGTCCCGTTCGTGGACGAGAGTACGACCGTCGCACCGTCGGGGATGGCGGCTTCCCCTATCTCCGTTGGAGAGTTGCCGAAATCGAATCCCTTTACTTTGGCGCTGCCCCGCTCCCCGATCCGGTAGTCCGCACCGGGATAGGTCGCGGCTTCCTCGATGGATGCGACCGGGACCACGCGAGCACCCTTTCGTACCAAAACCGCGATGGTGGTGCTCGCTCGGTAAGCGTCGACCACGACCACGACGGCACCATCCCGAGCCGCCCTAGAGGCACCCTTCTCTCCTGCGGCGTAAGCGGCCATCATAACCCGCGAAACTCTACCATCCACTGCAAGACCCACGCGCGAAACGCCGTCCGAGACACGAAGTGTCGCGTAACCGCCGTTGTCTTTTTTCTGACCGTATGCTAGCCTGCATCAGTGATTACAGCTACTCGGGCCTTGGGGAAGGTTCGAGCGGACTGGACGTATCCCTGGTGGCGCGAACGCCGCGTTGTCTAAGGGGCGTAAACAACATCGTGGAGAGGAGAACTAGTATGGCAGACGCAAAGACTGCGGAAACCATTTCGCTTGAGGACGCGAAGAGGGTGATCGAGGCGGCGGAGAAGAAGGCCACCGAGATCGGGCAACCCATGGACATAGCCGTCACCGACGCGGGCGGCAACCTCAAAAGCCACGTCCGCATGGATGGGGCGTTCGTGGGGAGCATAACGATCTCCATCAACAAAGCCTACACCGCCATCGCCTTCCAGCAGGAGACGAAGAACCTTCAAGAGCCGACCCGGCCGGATGGGCCGATATACGGCCTCTCCGACGCGCACGGCGGGCGCCTGGTGGTGTTCCCCGGCGGCATCCCGCTGGTGCGTGACGGGGTCATCGTGGGTGCTATCGGGGTGAGTACCGGGACAGTGGAGCAGGACCAGGAGGTCGCCGAGGCTGGCGTGGCCGCTTTCTAAATTCTCGTCTATCAGTAAGAATCAGAGCCGAGCGAGGGTAGAACTCGGCACCTAACTCAAACCTTTTCAAAAATACTTTCGGAGGCTGAGATGGGGTCCAGCTCCCGCTCGTAGACGCGCCGCATGACCGCCTCATCCTCACGACCGAGGCGTTCGCGCAACGTCGCCTCTAGCCGCGCCGTCGCCCACGAAACCACGAACTCCCGAAGCGCCGCCCGCCGCCGCTCCTCCAACTTCCCGCTCTCCACGAGGTAGGCGCGATGCTTCTCTATGGTCTCCTTTAACTCCTCGACGCCCTCGCCAGTGTCCCCGCGGGTCATCACGATGGGTGGGAACCACGGGTCCGGGTCTAGCTCGTGGCCTATTTCGAGGATCGAACGCACTTCCGAGGCCGCGCCCTTCGCCTGCGGGTGGTCGGCCTTGTTAATGCAGAAC
>JACDDK010000236.1 GCA_013817025.1 Rubrobacter sp. | reverse complement strand
CCGTTCTATGCTAGGTTTGGTAAAGGTAAGGGTTGGCACAAAGCGCGGGTTTTCCGGCGATATGCGTGCCGAACTCGAACATCCAACATAGAAGGAGCTAGCATGATGGAGAATGCGGGAGGGCTGGGGCGGTTGAGTGGCAAGTCCGCGGTCGTGACGGGTGCCGCGAAGGGCATTGGCCGGGCGACCGCCGAGCTTTTCGCCCGCGAGGGAGCGCGGCTGGTCGTCAACGACGTGGACGAGGCCGGCCTCGAAAGTTTGCGCGGGGAACTGGCCGGGGCGGGTGCGGAAGTCGTGGCGGTCGTCGGGGACGTGTCGGTGGTGGAGGATGCGCGGCGGATCGTCGGGGCGGCGGTCGAGGGTTTCGGTGGGTTGGACGTGCTGGTGGCGAACGCCGGGGTCATCCCGCTGAACAACATCGTGGACGCGACGCCGGAGGATTGGGACCACGTAATGGCCGTGGATGGGCGCGGCATGTTCCTGACCTGCAAGTTCGCCGTCGAGGCGATGCTAAAGAACGCCGAGCCCGGCGGCTCGATAGTGTGTCTCTCGTCAATCTCCGGGTTGGCCGGACAGAAGGATCAATCGACGTATGGTCCGGCCAAGTTCGTGGCGTCGGGCATCACCAAGCACCTCGCCGTCGAGTGGGCCGACCGGGGCATCCGCGTCAACGCCGTTGCGCCCGGTACTATCACGACCGAAGCCGTGGCCGCGCTCCCGGAAGAGTACAAAGCCCCGATGAAAGAAGCGCACCCGATAGGCCGGCTCGGCGAACCGTCGGAGGTGGCAAGCGCCATACTGTTTCTGGCTTCCGACGAGGCGTCGTTTATCACCGGCGCGATCCTGCCGGTGGATGGCGGCTACCTTGCGCAGTAGTCTACGGAACAACATCCTCGCGGACATCCTGAACCGCCGCATGCGCGTGACCACCTGAGATGGAGATAGCCGTCATCGCCGACGACCTGACCGGGGCCGCCGACACCGGCGTGCAGCTCGTCCGCGCCGGTTACCGCGCCGCCGTAGTCTTCCGGGGCGAGAGTCTCCCCAAAGACCTCGACGCCGTCGCCGTCGACACCGACTCCCGCACCAAACCCGCCGGACTCGCCTCCAAGCGCGTGGTCGAAGCCGGCAAGGCCGTCCGCCACGCCCGCATCGTCTACAAAAAACTAGACTCCACCCTGCGAGGCTCCGTCGCCGCCGAACTCTCCGCCGCTCTCGGCGCGACCCGCCGCGACCGCGTCGTCGTGGCGCCCGCGTTCCCCGCCGCCGGACGAACCACCATGAACGGCGTGCAACTGGTACACGGCGTCCCCGTCCACGAGACCGAGATGCGAAACGACCCCCGCACCCCCGTAAAAGAGGCCCACGTCCCGACTCTGCTCCGCGAAGTCTTCTCCTCCGTCGCGATCCTCGGCGTCGGAGACCTCGCTCACGGCGAGCGTGTAAGCCAGGCTCTAAAAGATCACGAGTGTGTGGTCGTCGACGCCGAGCGAGACACGGATCTCGAAACCCTGGCGCGGGCGGTCCCGGACCCTTCGTCGGTGTTGTGGGCGGGTTCGGCGGGTTTGGCGCTCGCGCTCGGCGGCGTCTATCCAGGGTCTCGGCAGAGCAACTCATCCGCTCCAGAAGCACCGGCGCGGAGGGTGCTCGTGGTGATTGGGAGCTTGAGCGGAGTGGCGCGGGAGCAACTCGAGCGGCTCTCCGAGGAGTACGGCGAGGTGGCGGTATCCGCTCGGGGTGGCGGGTCCGGCGCGGTCACGGATGCCGGGGACGCGGCGCGGAGGGCATTGGCCGAGTCTGGGTGCGCCGTTCTACACTCGCCGGAGAAGCGGGGCAAGTCCCGTGGCGTGGGGTCTTTCGTGCGAGCGTTGGCCAATGTTGTCGAGGTGCTCGCCGGGGACGGTGCTTTCGATGCGCTGGTGCTTACGGGTGGGTCTACGGCGATGGGTGTGGCGCGGCGGCTCGGAGCATCGGGTATAAAGCTCGTGGGGGAGGTGGAAGCGGGCGTTCCGGTGGGAGCCTTGATCGGCCCCCGGCCCTACAGGGTCGTCACTAAAGCCGGCGGCTTCGGAGGCCCGGATACGTTACTTCATGC
>JACDDK010000235.1 GCA_013817025.1 Rubrobacter sp. | reverse complement strand
TTCCTGGACATCCTCGGCGGCATGGTCCCCTTGGGAAACTGGGACGAGTACCGCCGCGAAGCCCTGAAAAGCGCCGCCATAACCGTCGGCGAGGTGATGACCGCCGACCCCGTAACCATCTCCCCAAACGCCACCCTGACAGAGACCGCGACCATCATGGCCGAGCAACGCATAAAACTGCTGCCCGTCACCGAAGAGGGCAGGTTTCACGGCGTCGTCACCCGCATGGACATCCTGACGCTGCACGTCCTAAATCCCCGTCAGTAGGTGACTTGAAGAGCGTCGCCCGAACCCCGAGCCGCACCTGGGCCGAGATCGACCTCGAAGCGGTTCGCCACAATGTCCGCACCCTGAAACGCCGCTCCCGAAACGCGAACCTCATGGCCGTAGTAAAGGCCGACGCCTACGGACACGGGGCCGTCGAAGTATCACGCGCCACCCTAGAAGCCGGAGCGGACTCCCTGGCCGTTGTGACGGTCGAGGAAGGCGCGGAACTCCGCCACGCGGGCATCGACGCCCCGATCCTTGTCTTCACCGACCTTCTCCCCGACCGCCTGACCCTCGCCGAAGAACACCGCCTCATGGTGACGGCTCACTCAATCCCTAGCGCCAGGCTCATGGCCCAACACCCGAACCTCCAAGCGCACCTGAAGGTGAACACCGGCATGAACCGCTGGGGCGTCGAGCCGGAAGAGGTCGGCGAGGCTCGCAAGGTTCTGGGGGAGCAACTCGTTGGTGTCTACACGCACTTCGCCGCCGCCGACGATGACCCGGAGGCTACGCAACGCCAGATCTCAGCTTTCGACAGAGTCCTCGCCGCACACTCTTTTGGCTACGCGCTCGTCCACGCCTCGAACTCCGCCGGGACGCTCTGGTATCCGGCGGCCCGCTATGACTGCGTGCGTCCGGGTATCGCGCTATACGGACTGCACCCGGCGAACGGGGAGCCGGCCCAGGAAGACCTGCGTCCGGCGTTGAGCTTGAAGAGTTACGTGGCGGCGGTGCGGAGGCTGGAACCGGGCGAGGGCGTCTCCTACGGGCTGACCTATCGGGCGGAGGAAGCTATGTTCGCGGCGACGGTGCCGGTCGGGTACGCGGAGGGTTATCGGCGGACGCTGTCGGGACGGGCGGAGGCGCTCGTCGGCGGGGTGCGGCGGCCTTTGCTGGGACGGGTTACGATGGATGCGTGTGTGTTCGGGGTGGACTCGGCGGTGGCGATGGGGGACGAGGTCGTCCTGATCGGGGTCCAGGGAGACGAGCGCATCGGAGCGCACGAGGTCGGACGCTGGGCCGGCACGATAAACTACGAGATAATAACCGGCATAAACGACCGCCGGGTCGAGAGGAGTTACGAGAATGTTCGAGGGACTTGATTGGAGCGCCGCCCTAAAACGAGCGGCCCTGATGACGGGGTTCTACTGGCTGATCGTCTACGCGATGAGCGTCGCGTTCCCGAAAAGCTTCGGCATCAGCAGCCAGGAACTTCCCGGTCTGCTAACCACGACCGCGATGGTGTTCCTGCTGTTCACCGTCTTTACGGCCTTCACCGAACGCGCCCGCAAACGCCGCGGCACCAAACAGAACGAGAGTAAGAACTCCAGCAAAAATAGCAAGCCCGCTGGCGATGGCGACGGCGAAGAATCCCCGAGTGCTCTAAAAGGCCGCCCGAACCCGAACGCCAGCCGCAAAAAGACGCGCCGCAAGCGGTAGCGCCGATAGCCGGACCAAAAGATATCCACGAGGCGCTGCGACCGCCGTTGGACGCCGCCGCTCTGGAGGAACTCGTCCCGGAGCTTTCGCTCGCGCGGGGCGTCGAACAGGGGCCGTATCATCACCTGGATGTCTTAGACCACATCCTCGAAACCATCCGGGGCATCGACCGTGAACTACACGAACGCCGCCTCGAAGCTCGCGTGGACTCTGACCGAGTACCCGCGCTGCGCGTCGCCGCCCTGCTTCACGACATCGCCAAACCCCTGACGCGCGGCGAGTCCGACGGCCGCATCATCTTCGTCGCCCACGATTCTCTGGGTGCTAGGCTCGCACATCGCGTGTGCCGGCGTCTGGGGCTCTCCGCCGCCGTTACGGACCTCGCGGC
>JACDDK010000044.1 GCA_013817025.1 Rubrobacter sp. | reverse complement strand
ACCTCGATCTGTCGAGGAGCTACGCCTACGCCGACGCCATCTCCGATCTCCCAATGCTCGAAGCGGTTGGCAACCCGGTCGCCGTCAACCCCGACCGCCGGCTCGAAGCGTCGGCCAAAGAGCGCGGTTGGCGCATCGAGCACTGGGGCAAGAACAGCATCGCCAAGAAGGTCTAGGGCTTGCGCTCTCTGGTCTATCGCAAGTCCGTGCCGCGCTACTTGCTGATGCGTGCGGGCGCGAAACGGATAAAGAACCTGGAGACCAGTCGCTTCTCACCGCTCGCGCTCGAAGACATCCCCGAACCGAAGCTCCCGACGTCCGAATGGGTGCGGGTGAAGCCTCTGTTGTCGGGTATCTGTGGTTCGGACCTCGGCACTCTGTCTTCGGAGAACTCGCCGTACTTCTCCCCGATCACCTCTCCACCCTTCACGATGGGCCACGAGGTGGTCGGGACCGTTACGACGGACAACTCCGGCTTTCGCACCGGCGAACGGGTGGTCCTCGAACCGGCTCTCGGATGCGCCGTCCGCGGCATCGACCCGCCGTGCGAGTTTTGCGCGATGGGCCGTCACGCGTTGTGCGTGAACGTCGCTAGGGGAAATATAAGCCCCGGCATCCAGACTGGGTTTTGCCACGATACGGGCGGGGGGTGGTCGCAGCGGAGTCTCGTGGCGCATCCCTCGCAGCTACATCGCGTTCCCGACGCCGTGCCGGACGAGGCCGCCGTAGCCATCGAGCCGCTCGCCTGCGCCGTCCACGCGGCGCTCAAGAACGCGCCGGGACCGGACGATACCACGCTCGTGATCGGGGCTGGCAGCGTCGGGTTGTTCACCGTAGCGGCCCTACGCCAATTAACGCCTGCGGGCCGCATTATCTGCGTCGCCAAGCACGCCCGCCAGAAGGAAGAAGCACTCAGGCTCGGAGCGAACGAAGTGATCCACCCGAAAGAGACCTACACCGCGCTCCCGACTATGCTCGGCACGCGGACGTACAAACCGGAGCTTGGCAAGCCGGTCGTGATGGGTGGTGCCGAAAAAGTATTCGAGTGCGTCGGCTCTCCCGGAACGATGGAGGATGCCGTGCGCCTCACCAGGCCCGGCGGCGAGGTGGCGCTGGTCGGGATGCCGGGCGCGAGAAGCAGCCTGGATTTGACCGCCCTCTGGTACAAGGAGGTGAGCCTCGCCGGAACCTACGCCTACGGCGTCGAGGAGTATCAGGGCGAGAAGACGAGCAGCTTCGACCTCGCGCTCCGTATCGCGCCGGAGATAGGGCTAGAGACGATGGTCGGGCCGCGCTTCCGACTGGAGGAGTACCGGGAGGCGATAGCCACGGCACGAGCGGCGGGTCGCGGAGGATACGTGAAGGTTGTCTTCGATCACAGGGGTTTCAGACAACAGGCTTCAGGCATCGGGGAATGAGTGGGTCGAGCATTTTTGATGTCCGGGATGCTTGCTCACGTTAGTGAGTGCAATCCGAGGTGCGCTCGAAGGCTGTAAGCTGTAGCCTGACACTCGAAGCCCCATACCTTTTAGACCGGAGGGAGCACACATGAGCCGACCAGGGTTTACGACGATACTCGAAAAGAACAGCCCCGCCATGATGTTCAACGCCGGGGACGGCTTCCACTACGAGAAGCTGCCGGAGGGGACGCACGTCATCTATCCTCCCGGTCCCGTCGAGCCGCTGGAGGACCCTGGTGTGGCTATCGAGCGGGCGCTGCTGGAGCCGATGGGTATGGAGCCGCTTCACGAGCTGCTGAAGCCCGGCATGAAGCTGACCATCGTGTTCGACGATGTTTCCTGTCCGCTGCCACCGATGAAGCCCCCGGATAACAGGCAGCTCGTGATCGAGAAGGTGCTGGAGAAGGCCACCGCTAAAGGCGTCGAAGATATTCACCTCATCGCCGCCCTCGGTCTGCACCGCCGCATGACGGAGAAAGAGCTTCGGTGGGCGCTCGGAAACAAAATTATGTCTCGCTACTACCCGGAGTTTCTGTACAACTACGACGCCGAGGACGAAGAGGGCAACGTTGTGATCGGGACGACGGAACACGGCGAGCAAGTCCGCATCAGCCGCCGCGCCGCCGAGTCCGACCTCGTGGTCTACGTGAACATCAACCTAGTGGCGATGAACGGCGGCCACAAGTCCGTTCACACCGGCATCTCACCCTACTCATCTATCCGCCATCACCATAACGCCCACACCCTCCGCAACACCAAATCCCTCATGGACCCGCCGAACTCGGCGCTGCACGGCTCTGTGAACCGGATGGGGGACATCCTGGACGCAAATATAAAGGTCTTCCACATCGAGACGACCCTGAACAACGCTACTTTTCCGGCGGTCTTCAACTTTATGGCTCACCCGGAGCACGAATGGAACCTCGCCACAAAGGCCAACTTTCTCGCCAACCACACCGCGACGAGCAAGATGCCCGCGGCGGCGGCTCGTAAGATCTTTCAGTCTATCGTCGCCCCTCAGAAGATGACCAGCGTCCAGGCTGGAGCTACGGATCCAGTCCACGACGAGACCATAAAACACTTGCACCGTCAGCAACTCGTGCAGGTCGAGGGGCAGTCGGATGTGTTGATGCTCGGCGTGCCATACATCGGGCCGTACAACGTTAACTCGATCATGAACCCCATCCTCGTTCACAACATGGTCCTCGGATACCTCTTCAACCTGTATAAGGGCAAGCCGCTGGTGCGCGAAGGAGGCGTGATAATTGCGACGCACCCCGTACCCTATGAATTCGACGGGCTGCACCATCCCAGCTACGAGCCGTACTTCAACGAAGTTATCGCGGCGACCACGGACCCGGCCGAGGGCGAGCGTCTCTTCCAGGACAAGTACGCTGAAGACCCCTGGTACCGGACGCTCTACCGTAGCTCCCACGCCTACCACGGTTTCCACCCGTTCACGACCTGGCAGTGGGGTGCCCACGCTTTGGACCACCTCGGGGATGTGATCTTCGTCGGCGGCGACCCGTACACCACCGCGAGGATGGGCTACAAACGGGCTGACACCATCGCCGAGGCGCTTCAGATAGCGCAGGATACCGTAGGCCCGAGCCCGTCTAAGACCTACATGCACATGCCGCCGCTGTTCATGTGCGAGGTGAGCTAGAGCGTAGTTGCGCGAGGATGTGGCTCTGTTAGCATTCGTATCGGGAAAAGCGAATGAGAAGGAGAAGCATGACAGGTCAGGTTACGTCCGAAGTCGCGGCCGAAGGTGGTTCGCGCATGCCAGTAGGAACGGTGAACGTGGTGGACCCACATCCGTTGAACTGGCTGTATATCACCTGGAACACGATGGAGGAGCCCGTCCGCACCGATGAGCGGGGACACATGGTCGGGGCAGTCCTTGAGGACTCGCGCTGGACGGACGAGAAGACGCTGGAGGTCGACGTGCGGCGCGGCATCCGGTTTCAGGACGGGGAGAAATGCACCGCGCACAACTTCAAGCGGGCGTTCGACGAGATGCAACGGTGGAAGGCGCCCCACCCGCCGGGGACCAACCTGAACATACATCAAGAGACGACCATCGAGATCGTGGACGACTACAAACTGCTGATCCACTTTCCGCAGCCGGACGGGTTGGTCTTAGGGAAGATGCGGGGGATGCACATCCCGAGCACGCGGTTTTGGGATGAGATCGGCTTCGGCTACAAAAAGCAAGGCAGCGGCGAAGGTCACTGGTGAGTAATCGACGCTCCGGGCCCGTGGGGCACCGGTCCTTTTACCCTCTCCGAGGGCTATTCTTCAATCGACAACGAAATCGCCATCATGCGCGCCGAACCGCTCGCCTGCACCTGGCTGGACACGAGGCAAGACCGCACCGATAAGGTCGTCCTGACCGCCAACCACGACCACTGGAACAAGGAGCGCGGCCCGAGGCTCGAAAAAGTCGTGTTCCACAACGACATCCCGCACGCCGAGGCCCTGAACCTCGTGTGCGACGCCGAGGGTGAGGTGGACATCGTCACCGAAGTCTCACCGGCGGACGCCGAAAGGGTGCGGAGCAGCGAGCACGCCCGGCTCCACGCCATAGACGCCATGCGCGTCGTGCTGGGCCTCGTAAACCGGGGCGTCACGGACGCGCCGCTGGACGACGCGCGGACTCGCCGGGCGTTCAACATGGCCGTGGACCGCGACCGGATGGTGCGCGAGGGTTTCGGCGGCTATGCGTATCCGGCGGCGGGCGTCACCCCGCCATACGCGGGCGGCTTCCCAGGTACCGAGCCCTACCCGCACGACCCGGCGGAGGCGAAACGGCTGCTCGCAGAGGCCGGCTGGCCCGAAGGGCGGGCGTTGAGGATCGCGACGAACGCCGACCTCGAAGTTCCGACGAACCTGATGGCCGAGGACCTGCGCGACTCCTTGGGTATCGAGGTCGAAGTATCGGTCACTCCGGGCGATCAGATGCTCGCCGGGCAGCACGCGCTAGTCGAGAAGGTGATGCCGCTACCGTTCGATCTCCTGGTGTTCGCCTGGATCGACCTGACCTCCGACGCTCCGCCAGCTTTCATGCACGGCGAACTCTACGGGGAGACCGGCCCATTCCGCGCTGGTCCGCCGGTGGAGGCGTTCGAGAATCTGATGGGCAAGTTCGCCACCGAGGTCGATCCGGATCGGCTGAACGAGTTGTCGGTAGAGATAGACAAGCTCGTCTACGAAGAGTCGCTCTCCCTCTTCCTGGTCTATCCGCAAGCGTTGTACGCCGTAAACAAGAACGTGGACTTCGTCGGCTACGCAACCACCTTCGAGCTTGCCGAAACCGAGGTGAACGAAAAACACTGGTCTCGCCGCAACGGCGGCTGAAGCAGTCGGCTTTTCAGGCTGGGAGCAATCGAACGCTCTATATAGCGGTTTGCGAAAGGTTTGGTCCTTTCGCAAACCGCGCAGCTCTCAATCCATCTCGCGGCGGAGCAGGATCAGCGTCAACAGGCAGACCGTCGCCAGGACCAGGTACGAAAGCGCGTCGCCGCGCAGGTCGGCGAGGGTGCCGCCTAGAGGGGCTCCGACGGCGTAGCCGCTGGCCCAGGCGAAGTTGGTTATGGCGAAGGCCATCGAGGGGTCCATGCCCGCTTTCTCGGAGCCTCGGGAGAAGAGCGCCGTGCCGGGGACCAGGGGAGCGTTGAACGCTCCGGCAGCCAGTACTACCAGTAGCGCCAGGAGCCACGGGTTGGTGGTCAACGGCAGGACGAGCAGGATGCCTACGGAGGCGAGGATACCGGCGATTACGGGCGGCCGATAGCCGCTGGCGTCCGCCCAGCGGCCCAGAAGAGGATGGACAAACGCCTCGAAAGCGGCACTCACCAGGAACACGCCCCCGACCGCCGCCGCACCCCATCCGAGACCGTCGAGTTGCAGCGGCACCAGGACGGCCACGGCTGCGAAGACCAGGGGTGGCAGCGTGATGAACCAGAGTCCCATCAACAGCCGGGGCCGCCGCGCCATCGAGATCGACCGAAACAGCGACGCCTTGCCGGACGGCGCGGGCGCCGGTTCCAGGGCCGCCCAGAAGCAGATGCCCAGTCCCAGCGCCGCGACACCCGCGAAGGCCGGAACTAGGCCAATAGCCGCGGCGACACTACCCAGTACGGGGCCGAGCAGAGCACCGAATACGGCCGCGCTGAGCATCACCCCGATCATGGCTCCCCGCCGCTCCTCGGGTGCTCGCTCGACTAGCCACGTGAACGCGGCCACCCACGAGAGCGCGCTTCCGAAACCGCCCGCGAAACGCGCGAGCATCAGCAATGGCGTAGTCTCGGCCAGCCCGAAGACCAGGCTGGCGATCGACATCAAGACGAGCCCGGCGAGCGCCGCCACTTTCACACCCGCCCGCGAGGAGAGATATCCGCCCGGAGCGGAACCCACGAGCACCCCGGCCCCGAAAGCGCCGCTCAGAAGGCCCACGGTAGACTTCGAGAGATCCAACTCGCTCGTGAAGTACGGTACGAGCGGCACGAGAGCCGCGTAGAAAATGGTGTCGACCAGGACTATCGCGCAGGTGAGGGCCAGAAGTCGACGCACGCCGGCTATTCTACCGCCCAAACCGCACGACGAGCGCCGCCGGTGAAAGGCGAAAAGCTTCGGCACCGGACGTCGAAGTCCGCGTCGCCGTCTTTCGGTTGGCACTGCCCGTCCGGTAGGCTCGGCTTTTGAGATACCGCTCACCGGAACTAACCGGCAGGCTGCTAATATTTCCCCATGAGGACCGTAACCACCGTATTTACCGACTGGCTCTCCTGGAAGCGTCGCCGCCGGGCGAACAAGGTACTCTTCGTGCTCTCGCTGTCTTTGGCGGCGTTCGTGACCGGGGCGTTCACCTGGGCGGTGTTCAACCCGGACCCCGGCAACGCGGCGCGGTACTTCACGTTCTACTGGGTGTGGGGGCTGTGCGCGGTCGGTATATTGCTCGGGATGGCCGAGTACAAGACCAGTCCCTTGCGAAAGGGCCGCGAGCGTGGGCATCTGTTTATCTTGTTGTACATTGGGTCGCTCCTGATTGTGACGCGCGCTCTCAACATGGTCCTGTACGGAGGATAGGTAGGGCTTTGTACCGGGCGCTGCTCTTCGACCTCAACGGCACTCTATCGGATACCGACGCGCTGCATTCTCCGGCGTGGTTGAACCTTCTTGCGCGGCACGGCGTCGAGGCCGACGAGGAGTTTTACCGCAACCGGATTAGTGGCCGTTCCAACGCCGTCATCGTCCGCGAACTCTTGCCGAACCTCACCGAAAACGAAGTCCAAGGCGTCATCGACGCCAAGGAGGCGGACTTCCGGGACCTCGCCACGGATCTCGAACCGCTCCCCGGTCTGCTGGACTTCATGGAAGAGGGTCGGCGCCACGACATGAGGATAGCCCTCGTCACCAACGCCCCGAGCGCCAACGTCCCCATCGTCCTCGCCGCCCTCGGCATCGAAGAATACTTCGACGAAGTAGTCCTCGCCGACGAAGTCGGGGCCGGAGCGTTCGTCGCGGCTAAAGACTTCACCGACCAGAAACTGTGGGCGTTGCTGTCGGAATAGCTTTCATTGGTTGGATTTTGTTAGATAACGCAAACGGTATGACGCTTACATCTTCGCTTCTACCGTGACCGCTTCCGCCGTCTCTTGCAGTCGCACCGTTATGCCGCCGCTCGCTTCATCATAGTCCCAGTCGGCGCCTTCGCCGTTCGCGGTGACGCTCTCGGGGCGGGTGTTTACGGCCATCAGCTTGACGTGAACCGATTGCCTTTCAGGAGTAAACGAGCCCTCGCGAGCTTCGAGACGGACGGCGATGGCGCCGTCGCGGACTTCGCAGATCACCTCGCGCCGGGCGTATTGGCCGCTCTTGTAATCGAAGCCGTTGCCCGCGTCTTCGTAGAGCGTGGACTCGGCGGTGCCTTCGGCTGGGTATAAGAGTAGCGTCAGGTGATCCGTGGCCTCGCCGGTGTGATTTCTGTCTGGAGACATCGGAATGGCGGTGTTGGCTTTGATGTAGATCGGCGGTTGGCCGAGTGGGGCGTGGGCTAGGACG
>JACDDK010000234.1 GCA_013817025.1 Rubrobacter sp. | reverse complement strand
CGTGGGATCTTCGGACCTTTTGCCCCGGTTGCTCGATTCCGCGTCCGGCGTGTTGCCGCAGGGCGCCACGGCTTTCCTCGAAGACCAGCTACTCGCCATAGCCAACAACAAAGCCGAGAGCGCGTTTACTATCGGCGCGATCATCTCCATCCTCTTCGCGTTGTGGGGGGTTTCGGGGGCGTTTCGCTCGGTGATGGAGGCGATGAACGTGATGTACGAGGTGGACGAGGCTCGGCCGTTCTGGAAGGTATACGGAATCTCGATCTTCCTCTCCCTGATCGTGGCCGTGTTGCTGATCTCCGCTCTGGTGCTCGTCGTATTCGGGCCGCAAATAGCGGAACTCGTCGCGGGAATAGTGGGCTTTGGCAATGTCTTCGAACTGCTCTGGATCGTCGTTCAGTGGCCGGTGCTCGTGGGCGTGGTCTTATTTGCCTTCGCCCTGATCTACTACTTCGCCCCCGACGTGCAGCAACGCTTCCGCTACGTGAGCCCCGGCTCCATAAGCGCCGTCGTCCTGTGGCTCCTGTTCTCCCTGGCCTTTTCCCTGTACGTGAACAACTTCGGCGGCGAGTCCTACAGCGCGAGCTACGGCGCGCTCGCTGGTGTCGCCATCCTGATGCTGTACATCTACTACACCTCGTACATACTCCTATTGGGCGCGGAGATGAATCAGGTGATCGAGGAGTACGCCCCCGAAGGCAAGAACGAGGGCGAAAAGACTCTCAACGAGGGCAATGCCGAGAAACAGGCGTGAGCACAATCTCCACCCGAAGTTTCTAGCTCTCTCTATTCGGTACCTCGAACGCGTGGGTCTCGCCGTGCGCCAGATAACGCACGCGGTCTTCGAGGCCGGCTTCGGCCACCGCCTTCTTGAAGTCTTCGAGGGGGGATTTGAAGACGGTGTAGTCGTTGTAGTGGATGGGGATGGCGGTTTTGGGATCTACTATCCGCAGCATCTCGACGCCCTGTTTGTCGTCCATCGTGACCATGATGCCTAAGACCCGCGTCCCGCCGAGGTGCAAGAGGGCGAGGTCTATCTCCGGGTAGCGCTCGGGGATCTCCTTCAACTCCTTGTGGATGAGCGTGTCGCCGGTTATGTACATCCGAAGTCGCGTGTCTCCCTCCGCCGTCCCGAACTCCAACATGCTGCCCATTACGGGAGGGAGGACCTTTCGCAGGGGGCCGGGCGCATGGGTGCCGGGCATGGCGCTCACGCGCACCCGCGCCTCGCCTTTCTCGAAGATCGTCGTCTCCCAGGTTTGCAGCGCGACCGGCGGCCGGAAGCCCTTGCCCTCCAAATAGTTCGCGGCGTGGGCCGTAGTGACGATGGGCAAGGTGCGGTCCAGCTTCTCCTCGGCCACGCGGTCGAAATGGTCGCCGTGCAGATGCGAGAGCACGACGAGGTCTATCGGCGGCAGGTCTTCCAGTTCGATAGCCGGGTCCATGCGGCGTTCGGAGGTCAAGCCGTAGCCCAGGTGGACGTGATCCCCGGCGTGCAAAAAGTTCGGGTCGGTCAGAATAGTAAACCCCGCGTACCGGATGATAACCGTCGCTGTCCCCACGAAGAACACCGACCCGCGTCCGAATTCCGCTTCTTCCGCGCCGCTCACCGGCAGCGTTACCCGCTTCTCCATATCTCGTGCCTCCATCTGGAATGGTTGGTCCTCTCTTACCACCTAAGCCCGGAGCGCAACCCCGCTCTCTCCACAAGCAACGGACGACGGCCACTGTGGCGGTAGACCGGGGGGTGCGGCTGGTATCATGCGGGGTTCCTGAGAGTTCGTTTTGGAGGGTTTGTGGAGAGGGATCATGCAGACGGCACGCCGCTAGGGAGCGACCGTCTCGCGGGATCGGCCGCGAGCGGGCCGATCCGCAACCACGCCGCGTTTATCTGGTCCGTGGCGGACCTTCTGCGAGGTGACTACAAACGGAGCGAGTATGGGCGCGTGGTCCTGCCGCTGACCGTCTTGCGACGCCTCGACGGCGTCCTCGCCCCGACCAAAGAGCGCGTACTGAAGAGGGCCGAGGCGCTGCCGGGCAGGCTCGACCCGATCCTAAACAGCATCACCGGCGTGCAGTTCAACAACACCTCCGAGCTGGACTTGCGGAAGGTGCTCGACGA
>JACDDK010000233.1:1647-2123 GCA_013817025.1 Rubrobacter sp. | reverse complement strand
GGGGAGTACAAGTCCAACGAGGATGTCGTAGATGGCATCAAGCAACACGCGCACATCTGGGCGGTGATGGGCTTCTCCACCGAGTTCTGGAAGCAGGAGGTCTGGCGGGCCTTGGAATTCGAGTCGAAAGAAGGCTTCCTCGAAGGCTTTCTAGAGCCCTACTTCACGGTGATGGACCCCAACGACCTGCTCGCCATGGCGTGGAAGTGGCAGCGCGGCGACGTTACCCGCCACACCGGCGGTGACCTGGCCGCTGCGCTGGGCCGGATCACGGCGAAGACGTTCGTGATGCCGATCGACGAGGACATGTTCTTCCCGCCTCGCGACTGCAAGGCCGAACAGGCGCTCATCCCGAACAGCGAGCTTCGCGTCGTCGAGGACATCCTGGGCCACCTCGGACTGTTCGGCGTCGCGCCCACTTACATCCCCCAGATTGACCGCCACCTCGCCGATCTCTTGGCCACCGAAGTTTGACC
>JACDDK010000233.1:0-1637 GCA_013817025.1 Rubrobacter sp. | reverse complement strand
TCGGTCCGATGCGCTGACGAATGCGGATTTAATGACGACCCCTATGCACGGCCTGGCGTTCCTGGGCGACGGACAGGTCGGGCTCGTCGAGCGGGAGATTCCCAAGGCGGTCCCGGGCGAGGTGATCGCGAAGACCACCGCGTCCATGTTTCGCACCTCCGACGTCGGTAATCCCCGCAGGTTTCTGAAAGGGCGGTCTGCCTTCCACCGGGGATCACTCAGACCACCTCGATGTGAGTCGCCAACTTCCATCTGGTCTCACACTCTATTCTCCGGTTCGTACCCCTCCAACCGCCGCTTGACCGCGTTCAGAAACTTAAGCGTCACGCCGCCGTCGAAAATGCGGTGGTCGAAAGAGACTTCGAGGTTCATCATGCTGCGAACGGCGATGGCTTCGGTCGCATCATCCACGACTACGGGACGCTTAACGATGGCTTCGGCGGAGAGGATGGCGGCTTGCGGGTAGTTGATTATGGGCGTCGAGACCACACTTCCTAGAGCGCCGGGGTTGTTGACCGTGAACGTGCCGCCGGAGACATCACCGGGGACGAGACTCCCGCTACGCGCCCGCTTTACCACGGCGTCTATCTTGCGGGCAAGACCCCGGATATTTAGCTCGTCGGCGTCCGGGATGACCGGCACGATGAGTGCGTCTTCCAGATCCACCGCAACTCCGATGTTCACACGCTTACGCAGCACGATGCGGCCCCCATCCCACACGGAGTTGAGAAGCGGGTACTCCTTCAAACCCTCGACGACAGCCGCAACGATGAACGGCAGGTAGGTGAGCTTCACGCCCTCGCGTCCGGCGAACTCGGTCTTCTCGCGCTCGCGCAGGCGCACGAGGCCGGTCACGTCCACCTCGACCATCGCCCAGGCGTGTGGGGCCTCGCGCTTGCTGAGGCTCATACGGTTCGCGATAGCCCGCCGGATGGGCGTGGCCTCGATCACCCGGTCGCCCTCGTGGACGGTTACACGCTCGGGCTTCGTATCCGGCGCGGGCACGGCGAAGGCTTCGCGTTCTTCGCGCAAACCGGGCGTCGCGTGTTCCTCAATGTAGCCTTCGATATCTTTCTTGGTGACGCGGCCTCCGATGCCGGTGCCGGGAATCTCCTTTATCTCCAGACCGCGCTCGGCGGCGAGGCGGCGCACCACCGGCGAGGATCGCGTGAGGCGCAAGGTCTCGGCGCTTTGGACCGTTCCTTGTCCGTTGCCGCCGCTCGGCGTTTTTACCGCCGGGGGCCGACGCTCACCACTCGCAACGGGCGCGGCTTCTGTGCCGGCGGCAGGGAATTCCTCGGTGGGCGCTTCGGCGGCGGTGTTCTCTTTCGTTGGGGCGTCGGTCTTTGGGGATTCGTGCTCCGCGGTGACCAGGGCGATCTCGGTTCCCACGTCCACGGTAGCGCCTTCGGAGACCAAAAGCTTCTCTACCGTACCGGCCACGGGAGACGGCAACTCGGCGTTGACCTTGTCCGTATCGACTTCGGCCAGAGGTTCGTCCATCGCCACCTCGTCGCCCTCGGCCTTGAGCCAGCGGGTTATGGTCCCCTCGGTCACGCTCTCACCGAGTCGCGGCATGGTTACGGGCTTCGCCACTTTCCCCTCCTTCTAGTAGCGGGCCAGATCCAGCATGGCGG
>JACDDK010000232.1 GCA_013817025.1 Rubrobacter sp. | reverse complement strand
CCCGGTCGGTGGGCGGGGTTGGGTGCGTGAAGGTTTCTTGTGGGTTAAGCTACGTGTCCCGCTTGTGGGGGCGGAAGGAGTGTCCTTTGGGAAAGGAGAGACTCGTGGCGGTAGAGCCGGAAGTTATTCGGAACGTTTGTTTGATCGGGCATCGGGGCAGTGGAAAAACGTCTCTGGCGGAGGGCATGATCGGGCTTGCATCCGGGCGCGACGCTCCAACGAGCGGTGTGATGGACTACGCCGAAGAGGAGGCCGAACGCGGCATGACCCTCGGGATGAGCGTCGCCAGCATCGAATGGAAGGGTCGCCAACTCAACATCCTCGATACTCCCGGAGACGGCGGATTTATCGCGGACGCCTTCGTCGCCCAGAGGGTCGCCGACTGCGCGGTGCTGGTCGTCCACGCGCAAGACCCTATCCAGGTCGTTACGGAGCGCGTCTGGCGGCGGGGCGAGAAGGAGGGCATCCCGCACGTCATAGTCGTAAACCACCTCGACCGCGAACGAGCGGACTTCCGACTCGTACTCCAGCAACTCCGGAAGCGCTTCGGAGGGGCGGTCGTCCCGCTCAACCTGCCCATCGGCCACGAGTCCGACCTGAAGGGCGTCTACGGACTGTTGAGCGGCATCGCGTTCGTGGACGGCGAGCAGAGCGCGGCGATACCGGAGGGCATGGAGGATGAGGTCGACGCGGCGAAGATACAGCTCTTCGAGGCTATCGCCGAGAGCGACGACACGCTGCTCGAAAAGTACCTTGAAGGCGAGGAGCTTACGAGCGAGGACACGTTCGAGGGCATTCGCAGGGGCATCGCCGATGGCGTCATTATCCCGGTGTTGGCGGCGAGCGCCGAGCGGATGATCGGGGTGGACAGGCTGCTCGACGTGATCGCGGGTAGCGCCCCAAGCCCCGCCAGCCTCTCGCGCTGGACTTCGGAGTCCGGCAAGACAATCCCCTGCGACCCCGAAGGTCCGTTCGCGGCCTACGCCTTCAAGACGTACCAAGACCCTTACGCCGGACGCCTGAGTGTGCTGCGCGTGGTTAGCGGTCGCTGCCGCTCGGACGAGGCGCTGACGAACCCGCGAACCGGGGCGGCGGAGCGGCTGGGGGGGATCTCGCACCTCGTCGGCAAGGAGCGTTCGCCGGTGGACGAGGCCGTGGCCGGGGACATCATCGCGGTCGCCAAGCTCAAGGACACGGCGACCTTCGATACCCTTTGCAAGCCGGAGAAAGTCGTCTCGTTCGAGCCGGTGGAGTTGCCGGAACCCACGGCGGCGTTCGCGGTGGGGGCGAAGACTCGGGGGGAAGAGGAGAAGGTCTTCGAGGCTATAAAGCGGGTTACGGACGAGGACCCGTCGCTCAAGTTGGAGCGGTGGGATTCAACGGGGGAGGACGTACTCTCGGGGCTCGCGCAGATGCACGTGGAGTTCGCGTTGGACCGCATTCACCGGCGGCACGGCGTCGAGGTCGAGGCCAAAACCCCTAAGGTTCCGTTTATGGAGACGATCACGGGCGCGGCCAAATCCCAGGGCCGGTACAAGAAACAATCCGGCGGCCGCGGGCAGTTCGGCGACTGCCACATCGAGATCACACCCCAACCCCGAGGCGCGGGCTTCGAGTTCGAGAACGCGATAGTTGGCGGCGCGATCCCCCGCCAGTACATCCCCGCCGTCGAGAAAGGTGTCCTGGAAGCCATGAAGGAAGGCACCATAGCCGGTTGCCCGGTAGTGGACGTGAAGGTCCGCCTCTACGATGGCTCTTTCCACTCCGTCGATTCCTCGGAGATGGCCTTCAAGGTAGCGGGCTCGGTGGCCTTCAAGAACGCCGTCGAGAAGGCGAATCCTATACTCCTCGAACCCTACGTCAAAGTGGAGGTGCTCGCCCCGACCGAGCTAGTCGGCGACGTAATGGGAGACCTCTCGGGCCGCCGGGGCCGGCCGATGGGCATGGAGCAGCGCGGCGAGCGTCAGGTAGTGCAGGCCGAAGTTCCGCAGGTCGAGATGCTCACCTACGCCCGTGAGTTGCGATCCATAACCGGCGGTCGGGCCAACTTCCACGTAGAGTCCGGCCACTACGAGGAAGTCCCGCCAAATATGGTCGAAAAAGTCCTCGCCGCCAACCTGCGCGAGGAAGAG
>JACDDK010000043.1 GCA_013817025.1 Rubrobacter sp. | reverse complement strand
GGCCCTTACAACGAACATCTCATAACGGACGTGGGCGCGGCGTATCTGGCTCTGGGCGTTCTTCTAACGTTAGCCGGGATACTGCTCGGACGGAGCCTCGTGCGCGTCGCACTCGTCTCGTGGCTCGCCTTCGCCGTACCGCATTTCACCTTTCATCTCACCACGCTAGATGTCTTCCCGTTGGTGGACAACCTTGCGAACCTGGCCGTTCTGGGGCTCGCGGCGCTACTGCCTCTGTTGCTCCTGGCCGCGACGTTCGGCGCGGCGCGTGGCGGCGAACCATCCGGAGACCGCCAAGTCAAAGAAAGGACGGTCAAACCATGATCCTGGACAAGCTGCGCGCTTACGGGAAAGTAGTCGTCCGCGTCCGGTCTCGACGGGTGCCGGACCTCTTGCGCCTGCTGGCGAAGAGACCGGCGATCTTGGTTGGCATGAGCGCCTACGAGACCGCACTCCTGGCGAGTGGCCGGGTCGAGACGCGGCTGAAGACGTTAGCCCAGATCAAAGCCGCCTCGCTCATCGGATGCCCCTTCTGACTGGACATAGGCTCCGCCGTGGGCAAGGAGCAAGGCATAACCGAGGAGCAACTGCGGGAACTGCCGCGCTACCGGGAAAGCGCCGCCTTCTCGGAAGAAGAGCGGCTGGTGATCGAACTGTCGGTCGAGATGACCAGAGCGCCGGTAGAGTTGCCACCCGAACTCCTCGATAGATTACGTTCGCACTTCGACGAAACACAACTCGTCGAACTGGCGGCGGCCATCGCCTGGGAGAACCACCGGGCGCGCTTCAACCGCGTGTTCGGGGTGCGGGCCGTTGGCTTCTCCGAAAAAGCGACCTTCTGTGCGCTGCCGGAACGATGACCGTCGTGCGAGCCTTGCCCTCGCACTTGAGACCGCCTAACGCGCCGCCATCCGGATCGCTCCGTCCAGCCGGATGACCTCGCCGTTGAGCATCTCGTTCTCGATTATGTGCCGCACTAGCGCGGCGTACTCGTCCGGCCTACCGAGGCGCGAGGGGAACGGCACCTGCTTGCCCAACGACTCGCGGGCGTCTTCGGGGAGGCCCGCGAGCATCGCGGTGTCGAAGATGCCGGGGGCGATGGTCATCACGCGGATGCCGGAGCGCGCAAGCTCGCGGGAGATGGGGAGCGTCATGGCGGCGACGCCGCCCTTGGAGGCTGCGTAGGCGGCCTGACCGATCTGGCCGTCGAACGCCGCTACCGAGGCCGTGTTCACGACGACGCCTCGCTCACCGCCTGGCGTGGGCTCGTTGCGCGACATCGCCTCCGCCGCGAGCCGGATGACGTTGAACGTCCCGATCAGGTTGACCTGAATTACTTTGGAGAAAGACTCCAAAGCGTGCGGCCCTTCGCGTCCGAGCACCTTCTCGGCGATGGCTACTCCAGCGCAGTTGACGACACCGTGCAACCCACCGAACGCCTCGCGCGCGGCTTCTACGGCGGCCCGAACGCTCCCCTCGTCGGTCACGTCCGTCTTGACGAAGCGGATATTCTCTTCCGATGACTCGCCTCGCAGGTCGGCTATTACGACGTTCGCTCCGGCTTTGGTGAGCATTTCGGCGGTGGCCGCGCCGAGGCCGGACGCGCCGCCGGTTACGAGGAAGGCGTGGCCGGATATCCGCATCAGATGCGCTCCAGAATCGTTGCGGTGGACATACCATGTCCGATGCACATGACTTGAAGGCCGAGTTGGCCGTCCGTGGCTTCGAGTCCGGCGAGCATCTTCGCCATCAGGCCCGCGCCGGTAGCTCCGAGGGGATGGCCGTGGGCTATTGCGCCGCCCCAGGGGTTGACCCTGTCCATGTCGGGCTTTAGCTCGTCGGCCCAGGAGAGGACGACGGTGGCGAAGGCTTCGTTTATCTCGATCCAGTCGAGGTCCCCAATGCTCAAGCCCGCCTTCTTGAGCGCGAGACGCGTCGCCGGGATGACGCCGGTAAGCTGCATCGTCGGGTCGTCACCGACCGCGACGCGAGCGCGGAAACGAGCCCTCGGAACGAAGCCGTCGGCCTCGGCCCGCTCGCGGTCGGCGACCAACACGGCGGAGGCACCGTCGGAGATCTGGGACGAGTTGCCCGCAGTCACCACGCCGTCACCGCCGGGCCTGAAGATGGTCTTGAGCGCGGCCATCTTCTCCGAGTCCACGACACCTCGGATGCCCTCGTCGCTCGTGAACTCGGTCGGGTTGCCGTCGGAGTCGAGGCCCGGCGTGGAGAGTATCTCGGCGTTGCTCTCGTCGCGGGCCGCCTCGCTCGCCCGGAGGTGGCTCTCCGCCGAGAGAGCGTCCACGTCCTCGCGGCTTATTCTCCAGAGGTCGGCTATCCTTTCGGCGCTCTCACCCTGGTGGATCAAGTCAACCTTCTCCAGAAGATCCGGGTCGAGGCTCGAAAAGACCGAACCGGCGTCCGGTGCGCCGCCGAGGTCGCTGAACATCGGCACGCGGGTCATGCTCTCGACGCCGCATCCGATAGCGTAGCTCATGTCGCCCGCGGCTATGGCCTGGGAGGCGAAATGGACGGCCTGCTGGCTGGAACCGCACATACGGTTGACCGAGACCGCCGGTACCGTGACCGGAAACCCGGCGAGCATCACCGCGAGCCGGCCGACGTTTGCGCCCTGCTCCCCGGTCTGGGTTACGGTGCCGCTGATTACGTCCTCGATTCTGTCCGGTTCGATACCTACACGCTTGACGAGACCGTTCAGGGCGTGGGCGAGCAAGGCGTCGGGACGGACCTCCCGAAAAGCGCCGCCGCGTCTGCCGAACGGGGTGCGTACCGCCTCCAGGATCACTGCCTCCGCCATGATTACCTCCTCGTTCAGTCCACTACCGTTAGCGTGATGCGGCTCGGGTGATCGGCGTCGTGGTGGATGCGTTGGCGGGCGACCTCTGTTTCCGATGAATCGACGGCGCTCTCGCCGGTGTTGAGGTTCCGCTCCCAACGCGGGTGGGAGCTAGAGGTGATCTCCACCCGCATCCGATGCTCCGGCAAGAACGTGATGCCCGTCGCCCAAAGGTCGATGCAATACTCGTAGATTTCATTCGGCGTGATGACACTCGGTTTTGTCGGTCGCACCACGCCCGGCGACGGATAGCTCTCCCGTGCGCTAGTCCGGATAATACCGTCCGCGACACACATGGCCCGCCCATCCGGGTACACGTCCACCAGCCGCGCCACAAAGTCCGTATCCGGCGCGGAGGAGGCCGCGAAGAGCGTAACGCTTACATCCCCTAGCACGGTGTACGGGCTCTCGATCAGCGGCCCCGTGTAGGTGAGCACGTCGGGGCGGGTCTCGACGCGGCGCTGATCCCGCGGCCCGGCCCGGTGGATGGGCGCCATGAGCACCGCGCCGCCGATCGTTGGTACCGGGTTCTCCGGGTCGTAGTCGTAAACGGCCGGTTCATCGTCCGCCTCGCCCGGCTCGCGGCGCAGCAGCCCGCCACTTCTCAGATGCCAGTCCTCGCGCCCACCGGGTGGCGGCCATCCCTCGTAGCCGCGCCAGCGGTTCTCGCCCATTACGAAGACCTGCACCGGCGGCGTGCCCTCCAGCGCGGACTCGTCGCCCTTTAGCGTCGCGTCGAACCAGCGGAGGTGGGCGTCGGTCAGGTCGCCCCGGTAGTTCAGGAACAGGCCGGAGCTTCCGACGCCGAAGTTCTGCTCTCCGAGAGTGCTCCCGAAGTCGCCGTGGGTCCACGGGCCGACCATCAGGCGCGGCGGGCGTGTCCCGGCTTCGGCGGCGCGCTCCTTCATCGCCGCGTACTGGCGTAGCGTCTCCCCGATAAAGCAGTCGTACCAGCCGCCGATGTGGAATGTCGGGGCGTCCACCCTTTCGTACCTGCCGTCGATGTTGAGGTAGTCCCAGCCCTCGTCGTCCACGCCGCGCCCGAAACCGTCCTTTACGAACGAGACGAGGTCGTCGGGGTTCGGCAGGTCCGCGAGCGGCAGCGTGTCGTAGCCGCCGCCCGCCAGAAGAGTGTCGATGACGCCTATAAGTTCCGGCAGCTTCTCCCCGACGCTCTCGGAGTCTCCGGCGTACTTGCGGAACAGGGCGTCGGGGGCGAGGGTCGTCTGCGCCCAGTACTGCATGAGCCCCAGCTCCTGCGCCCCGCCGCGCATCTGGACGCCGTTCAGGTGGTTGCCCCACGTGATGCCGGGGACCATACTTGTTAGCGACGGCGGCTGCATGACGGCGGCCTGCCACTGAGTCTTGCCGAAGTAGGAGAGGCCGTACATGCCGACGGAGCTGTTCGAGCCCGGTAGCGACGCCGCCCATTCGACGGTGTCGTAGCCGTCCTCGTATTCTTTGACGAACGGTGTGAATTTGCCTTCGGATCCGTAGCGACCGCGCACGTCCTGCACGACGACCACGTATCCGGCTTCGGCGGCCTTGATCGGGTCTATGGGCGCCGCGCCCATCAGGTCCTTGCCGTAGGGCATCCGGGAGAGCAGCACCGGGTACTCGCCGTCGTCGGCGGGTCGGTATACGTTCGCCATGAGCGTCGTACCGTCGCGCATCTCGGCGGGGACGTTCTTCTGGACCCGTATCTCTGTCGTTGCCTTCAAGCGGTCTCCGTTCTATCGTCCGTCATGCCCTTCGCTTTCGGAACATTATCAGGATAGCCGTGACCAACGCCGCCGCGACCGCTGGTACGGCTAAGGAGAGGACCCGCAACGCTCGCACGGCGCGCCGCATCCCGGTCGCGTCGTTCAGGTGCGGGAAAGGCTCGTCCGGCACCTCGACGCCGAGGAACTCGCACAGCGGCCCCCACCCGCGTTTGACGTCGTAGACGAGCAGGCGCTCGGGCGGGACACGCCGGACGACCTCGTTATTGTGGCTCTGGAAAACCTCGCGGGCGTGGTCCTCGTCCTCGAAGCGTCCATCGAAGGTTCCGCGCCAGATGATCTCCTCGATCATATCGCCTCGCATGAACCCGCCGAAGATGACGAGGGTCATAACGCCGTAGACGAAACGCGAGATGAGGGACCGTTCGGCCGCCTTGTTCAAGGCGTAGATGGTGACGCGGGTACTCGTATACCACTTTGCGGGCTCTCGGACGCTCAACAACACCTTCGCATCCGGGTACTCGTCCACGAGCTCCGCGTAGAACGTACACGCCGGCCAATCCACGACCGACTCGTAACCTCTCAGGAAGCCTCTCCAGTCCACGGCCTCCCCGCGCCAGGCCGCCGTCCAGACTTTTGCGTGCTCCGGATGCGCGAAAACTTCGGTCATATGGTAGCAAGGCCCAAAGCCCAGGGTCTCGAGCGCGGCTTTGAGGGACGACGTGCCGGTGCGTCCGAAGCCGGCCCCGATCACCTTCATGGCTTTCTCAGCTCTGCGCGGGCGTGTAGCCCTCGAACTGCTCGCGCAGCTTGAGCTTCTGGAACTTGCCGGTCGCGGTCATCGGGATGGACTCGACGAACTCGTAGGCGTCCGGGAGCCAGAACTTGGCGAAGTCTTTTTCGAGGTGGCCGTGCAGATCCTCCTCCGTCGCGCTCTCGCCTTCTTTCAGGACTATGGCTGCCAGGGGACGTTCGTCCCATTTCTCGTGTGGGATGGCTATGACGGCGGCCTGGGCCACGGCGGGGTGAGCCATCAGAGCGTTCTCCAGCTCGACCGAGGAGATCCACTCTCCGCCAGATTTTATGAGGTCCTTGCTACGGTCCGTGATCTTGATGAACCCATACTTGTCTATCGTGACGATGTCCCCGGTCTTGAACCACCCATCGTCCGTGAACTTGTCGTCTCCCTCCGGCGCTTCGTAGTACGACGACGCGACCCACGGCCCCCGCACCTCGAGCTCGCCCAGAGACTCGCCGTCCCACGCCGCGAAGCCCTCCTCGCCGCGAGCCCGGATCTCCACGAGCGGCACCGGATAGCCCTGCTTGGCTTTGTAGTCGAGTTGCTCCTCCTCGGAGAGCTTCTCTATCTCCGAGTTCAGGGTCGAGACGGTCCCGATGGGGCTCATCTCCGTCATGCCCCAGGCGTGGACGACGTTTATACCGTGTCGCTCCCCGTAGGCTTTTATGACACCCTTCGGCACCGCCGAACCCCCGATGATCATGCTGTGCATCTTTGAGAGGTCGTACTTCTCCGGCTCGGCGTCCAGCGCCTGCAACACCGCCAGAAAGACGGTGGGAACGCCGGCGGTGAAGGTGACGGCTTCCTCTTCGAAATCCTCCAGCATGCTCGCCGGGTCGAGGTGGGGGCCGGGCATCATCAGCTTCGCCCCGACGAGGACCGAGGCGTAGGGAAGACCCCAGGCGTTGACGTGAAACATCGGCACCACCGGTAGCACGCAGTCACTCTCGGTGAGAGAGAACGTGTTGCCCATCGCGGCCATCATGGAGTGCAGAACGGTGGAGCGGTGGGAGTAGAGTGCGCCTTTCGGGCGACCGGTCGTGCCGGACGTGTAGCACATCGCGGCGGCCTGGTTCTCGTCGAAGTCCGGGTACTCAAAGTCCGATTCGTCGGCGTCGGCGAGGAGTTCCTCGTAGGAGATCATACCTTCAGGCGCTTCGCCGCTCTCCGTCACGACGATGGCGTGCTCGACGCCCACACGGTCCCGGAACTTCTCCCACACCGACACGAGGGTCTCGTCGACGAGCATAACCTTGTCCCCGGCGTGATCCGCTATGAAAGTAAGGTCATCCTCGTGCAGCCGCGGGTTGAGCGTGTGCAGCACCGCTCCGGAGCAGGGAACCCCGAAGTAAGCCTCCAGATGCTGGTAAGTGTTCCATCCTAGAGTGCCGACGCGATCTCCGCTCTCGACGCCGAGCTTTTTGAGAGCGACGGCGAGCTTCTTGGAGCGGGAGACGAAATCGGCGTAGGTATAGCGATGGAAGGACTTGTCGGGGCGGCGAGTAACGATCTCACGGTATCCGTACAGTTGATCCGCGCGCCGCAATATATACGGTAGCGTTAGCTGGAAATTCTGGGCTAGACCTTTCATCGGGGTGCCTCCTCAAGCTTGGTGGATGCCGGACCTCCCTTTCCCGAGGAGGTTTCGTACCGCCCGATGTTAGCATTGCTCCGCCCCACCCGGCAACAGTAGGAGCAATATGGATAAACGCGAGTTCAAGGTGCTGGCGGTAACCCTCTTCGGCAAAATACAAATATCCCGCCACCCGACTCGCGAACAAGCCGAGTGGCGCATCCGGGAGCTAGAGGCCGAAGCCGAAAGAAACCCCCGCGGCTTTACGCAATACGTCATAGAGCCTGCGGAGTCGCACGGGTAGTACGCTACTTCAGGTCTCGAACCGGCAGCGAATGGACGAGGTGCGGATCACGAACGTTACCCGACCCTTCACCAACACCTTGCGGGTCCGGTGGGAGATTGTCGCTCCCGACGATGCTCCTCCCGACGGCGCGTCTCCCGCGTTGACTTCGAGGGGCGGTTCGAACGGGGAGAAGTAGGGGACGAATCGAAACGCACGAGGAACGCGAAGGGCCGGTTCACCTGACAATGGAGTTCGATCGCGAGATTGAAGACGCTTTTGGTGCTCGACTACCAAGCATCCAGAACCGCAGTTCAACAGCGCCGGCCCTGGCTATGCTCTCGGAGCCTCCAAGCTTCCGGGAAAGGGATCCCCCTACCCTCCACATTCCGCATACGCAAGCCGGATTCTCGGGGAGGGATAGCTTTCTCTATCAAGCGAGGGAGCTTGC
>JACDDK010000231.1 GCA_013817025.1 Rubrobacter sp. | reverse complement strand
GACTACGAGCGGGAGTTCGAGCGGTGCGTCGAGCGCGGCTTCGAGGGGCTCAAGCTGCATCCCGTCTCGCAGAAGTTCGAGCTTGACGACCCCAAAGTGGTCCGGCTGTTCGAGATGGCCGCCCGGATAGACTTGCCGGTCTTGATCCACGCCGGGTTCGCCATGCAGCGTGTCGTCGAACCGCTGCTGCCGACCGTCGAGGCGCACCCGGAGTTGCGGTTGATACTCGGTCACTCGGCGATGGTCGAGATTCTGGAAGCGGCCCGGGCGTTCGAGGGCCACGAGAACGTCCTCTTCGAGACCTCGGTGGTGCGTGCGAAGGACCTGTACGTGCTGTTCTCGTCGCTGGACCCGGCGCGCATCTCCTACGGCTCGGACATCCCTTACGGAGACCTGCCCTCGACGCTGCACGGAACTCTGGCCGCCGCCGAGGCCGCCGGGGTGTCGGACGCGGCGTTGCCGGGGATTCTCTCGGGGAACATCCGGCGGTGGTTCCCGTGAAGCAGCGGATGGATAAGGCGATGCGGACGGCGCATCTGTTGCGGATCAACAGCTACATGGACATCGCGATCATCTCGATGTGGACCGCAAGCCCGCGCGCTGGAGTGATCATCGGCATGGTCGAGGCGAGCCTGAAAGGTAAAGGCCCCGGCGGCGAGGACGAGGAGTTGCTGGAGAAGCTGCGCGACCTCGTGCGCGAGGGCCGCGAACACCACCGCGAGGGAAACTTCCCGCCCGCGATGGCCCGGATGCGCGTCGCGCACGACAAGATCGCCCTTCACCTCATCCATCTCTCCAATGAATAACGCCCCGCCCGAAACTGGACTCCCCGAGGACGCACCTCTAGCCGCCGCCCGGCGCGGGGCAATGGTCGAGAGCGTCCACCGGGGCCGTATCGTGTTCTGCGATCCAACCGGCGAAGTCCTCGAAGCCATCGGCGACCCGGACGGCTACGTCTACGCACGCTCCGCAGCCAAGCCGTTCCAGGCGCTCCCGCTCGTCCTCTCCGGGGCGGCGGACGCCTTTGGGCTGACGACCGAGGAGCTTGCCGTCGCCTGCGCCTCGCACAACGGCGAGGAGCCCCATCTAGCGGCGGTACGTTCCATCTTGGAGAAGGTGGGGCTCTCCGAGCATGATCTCCAGAACGGCGCTCATCCGCCTTTCTATCCGCCCGAAGCCGCAAAGCTCGCACGGAGCGGCGAGGAACCGCTTCCCATCCACGGCAATTGCTCCGGCAAACACGCCGGGATGCTCGCTGTCTGCGTCCACGAGGGTTACGACACCTTGACCTACCGCGAGCCGGGACATCCCTTGCAGCGCCGCATAGTCGCTTTGCTGGCCGAGGCTTGCGGTCTCGAAGAAGACGAAGTCCTGATCTCGGGCGACAACTGCGGCGTCCCGACGTTCGCGGTGCCGCTGCGGAGCCTAGCCACGGGCTTTGCGAGGATCGCGACGGGAGAGCGTCTGCGCGACGAGACCGGACAGGCCGCGCTCCGCATCCGGGACGCGATGCGTGGGCATCCGTTTATGGTGGGGGGTGCGAATCGGCTGGATACGGACCTGATGGGCGCGACGAACCTCGTCACCAAGGTCGGTGCCGAGGCCGCGTTGGCTGTAGGTAGCCCCGAGGGATGGGGAATGGCGTTGAAGATCTCCGACGGCGCGGATCGGGCGCTGCGCCCCGCAGCCGTCGCCGCGCTGGACCGCCGGGGGGTGAAAGCTCTGCGGGACGACGAGCCCAACGTGTACCCGACGCACGGGCTGCACGGCGAGGTCGTCGGCGAGATAGCGCCGCTTCTCTAACGGACGTCAGCCCAGCCGCGAGCCTAGAAAACCCACGTATGCGGCGGCGGCGCCCGCGAAGATCTGGCCGAATCCGTTGAGCAGCGAGACCCCGACCGCGCCCCGCGAGAGGAGTTGCAGCGTCTCGTAGCTGAACGCGGAGAAGGTGGTGAAGCCGCCCAGAACACCCGTGGCGAGAAACAGGCTCGCGCCGGGCGACAGCCCGCCCCGACCGGAGATCCCGAGGACCAGCCCGATTGCGAGGGAGCCGAGCACGTTGATCACGAACGTCCCCCAGGGAAATCCGGGACCGAGTTGCGCCTGCAACCATCCTCCGAGCAGGTATCGGCCACCAGCGCCTATCGCTCCACCGACCGCCACCATTAAAA
>JACDDK010000230.1 GCA_013817025.1 Rubrobacter sp. | reverse complement strand
GTTCACCAACCGGGCCTATGTGGCGGCGGTGGTCGTCGGGTTCTTCTCCATGCTCGGCAACGTCTCGGCGCTCGTATTCGTGCCGCTGCTCGTCTCCGACGCCAACGGGCTCACGCCCGGCCAGGCGGGGCTAGTCCTCACGCCTGGCGCGGTGGCGCTCGCGGTCCTCTCTCCCATCGCCGGGAAACTCTCCGACCGCATCGGGCCGAAGATGCCTATTTTGTTGGGACTTTCGGTCATGCTGATCTCGGTACTCTCCATCTCGACCTTCGGGGCCGGGGCCTCGTCGCTCCTCGTCGCGGTCGGCATGACCGGCGTCGGCGCGGGGTTCGCGCTCGCCAACTCACCGAACGTCAACGCCGCCGCCGCGTCTTTAGGTTCCGAAGAGGTCGGAGCCGGGCTCGGCATCTTCAACGGCCTGTTCTTTCTTGGCGGCGGGACCGGCCCCGCAGTCGTCGGCGCGTTCCTGGCGGCGAGGCGCGAGGCGGACGCCGGGGCGCTCAACCCGTTCTACGGGCTGGACGCGGCGGCTTACTCGGATTCCTTCCTGGTTCTGGCGGTCGCGTTGACGGTTGCGCTTGTGGCGGCTGGGATCCTGCCCAACAAACTCGGAAAGGAGAAGACCTCGTAAGAGACGGTGGCGGCGAGGCGCGGTTCGACTTTATTCCGTAGGGGCCAACGACGCTGTAGACTGACCGTCGAGGAAAGGAGGCCGATAGTTAGGGAATAAAAAACGGACTCGTAGCCGCGCCGGACTATCCGCCAAAGCCGACCACTACCAAAGGAGCGTTAGTGACCACGGAGAACAGGAACCCCATCATCCCCGAGGACTACAAGGACATACTGGACTCCACCGCGTTGGCGCACGTCGCCACGGTCGGCCCGAACGGCGAGCCGCAGAACACCCCCGTCTGGTTCGACTTCGACGGCGAGCACCTGAAGTTCAGCCAGACCAAAGCCCGCCAGAAGTACCGCAACGTGGGCCGCGAGCCGCGCATCGCGCTCTCCATCGTCGATCCGGAGAACGACTACCGCTACATCGAGGTCCGGGGCGAGGTCGTCCGCATTGACGAGGACCCGAATCTGGACTTTATCAACGCGATGGCGAAGAAATATCTCGATATGGACCAGTATCCCTTCCACCAGCCTGGCGACGAGCGCGTCGTGGTCGTGATCGAACCGCACCACACCACCCAGATGGGCAACTAGAGAGCTGGTTTAACCGACCGGGGCGAAGCTCTTCCGGCATCGGGGCGCTGCGGTGGGCGCTCGGCTACCTGCGCGAGAGCATTGGGATGTTCGTGTCGCTGCTTCTGGTGTCGGGGGCCAACCTGGCCGCGCCGCTGCTCATTGGGCGGGCCATCGACGATGGGATCTCGCCTCGGGATTCCGCCGTTGTCTTCATGATGGTCGGTGGGCTCGTCGCCCGGTAGCATTGGGCTTGGGATAAAAGGCTGGAGAGCGAAAGGAGTCCGCATATGAGCGTGTTTCCAACGAGGATACTGTTGGCGACGGATGGCTCGGAGGACGCGGCGCTGGCGAGGCGGGCGGCGGTGGACCTTGCGAGCCGCAGCGGTTCGGAGTTGCATGTGATTCACGTGTGGCAGGACGTGCCATCGCCCTATGCCCACGCTTTTATCCGGCACGAGTTGCACGAGCAGGGACAGGAGATCCTGGACACCGAGGTAGAGAAGATCGAGGCTGAAGGCGGCAAGGTCGCGGAGGCTCACCTTCGCAACGGGCGCATCTCGGACGAGACGCTGGAGCTGGCCGGTGAGATCGGGGCGGGGCTGTTGGTGCTTGGGAGCCGCGGGCTCGGGCGGGTGCAACGCATCCTGATGGGCAGCCACTCCGAGGAGATCTCGCACCACGCCCGCATCCCCGTCATGGTGCTGCGCCACGCGGAGGAGACCTGGCCCCCGGCACGTATCCTAGTCGGCGACGACTACTCCGAAGACGCCGGTAAGGCCGTAGAGCTGGCCTCGGCCATCGGAGACCTGTTCGGCATCCGAACGACCCTCGTCCACGCCTACCCACCCGACCTCGAAACTTCCGAAGAGATGCTCGGACGCGCCCGGCAAGACGTCGAGCGGCGGGCGGAGGGTCTGGAACGATCCCTCGGATACCGCCCGGAGACGAGGATGGAAGCCGGCGACCCGGCGGTCGTGGTGCTGGAG
>JACDDK010000229.1 GCA_013817025.1 Rubrobacter sp. | reverse complement strand
CCGATGCGCCGGGCGAATCCGACGCTCAAGAGTGCCGTCGCCCGCACGTTGACGGCGTGGTGGGCGTCCAGCGTCGCGGCGTCGAGGTTCTCGAAGCCGTCATGCTCCGAGTGGGCGGCGTTGTTGACCAGGATGGTTGGACGCCCAAGTTTCTGCTCCGCGGCGTCGAGGAGCCTCTCCGGTGACTCTGGCAGGGAGAGATCCAACTCCACCCCCACAGCCCGGACGCCCGCGCCACGCAATTCTTCGAGCAGCGCGCCGGGCTCGTCTTCGTCGGAGTCCCACGGCATCTCGCGGTCGTAAGCCTTCCAGTAAGAGAAGACCACGTCGGCGCCGCGGGCTGCGAGAGAGCGGCAGATCGCCGACCCGATCCCCCGACGACGCCCGACGCCGGTGACGAGGGCCACGCGCCCACGCATATCGTCCCGGCGACGCGTGGTGTCGGGAGAGAACCGTGATTCGGGTCTTTGGAAAGGAGAACTTGCTTCCGGCATGATATTGCTCCTCGAGATAGCGTCCGTGGACTTTAGTTTCAGCATGGAAACTATGCCAACGTGCCGTCCACGACGCGAAAGCTATCATCCTCCGGCTCGCGCCTCAAGACGCGCGTTGCGTGGAGCGTTCGTTAGCCTGATGTCTCCGGTGGCAGGCGGACCATCTCGACCTCGCGCATCTCGTGACCGAAGAAATCCTCGGTGAACTCGCCGGTCTCCTGGAAGCCGCGGGCTTCGTAGAAATGCCGGGCCGGGTGGTTGTCCCGCTCGACCCGGAGCGTGATCCTCATATCCGCCGGGAACCGCGAAATCCCCATTCGCAGCAACCGCGTCCCGATGCCACGTCCCTGTCCGTTCGGGAGGACGTAAATTGCAGCCAGCCGCGCCTCCCCGGAATCCGAATAGAAGTCCGCGAACCCGATAACCTCGTCGTTCAGTTCCGCCACCAGAAAGACGCCGCCCTTCATCCGCCGCGCCAGCGACTCCTCCGAATACGCCCGGCGCACGAATTCATCCTGCGCGCTTTCTGGGACGATGCCGCGATAGGTGACGGCCCACGTCTCGCGCGCCACGCGGCGGATAGCAGGGAAATCTCCCGGCTGGATGTCTCTTATCCGCGTTTCGGATGCGCCCTCCGACTTCATGCTACTCGACCGGGACGGTGCGTTCCGGGGTGTGGGTGGCGGCTTCCCGGAGGGCTTCGAGGGAGGCGTGCGTGTCCATGCCGGAGGCGCGCAGGAGGTCAACGGCGGTGGATCGGACCTGGCCTACGAGGACGCTGGTTTCGAGGTCGTGTTGCTCCTCCAGTACGATGGTGGCCTCCTCGGCGGCCCGGAGCGCGAGGTGACGAGTGTGAAGCGGATGGTCCGGCTCCTCCAGGTAGTCTCCCAGTGCCTCCACGGCGCGGGCGAGGCCGGAGATAGTATCCACGAGCCGCTCCGGCGCGGGCTTCTCCTCCCGCACCATGCTGACGGCGGCGCGGGCGAGGACGCGGGTGTTGCGAACCGCGAGGTCGAGCTGGTCGGCGGCGGTCGAGTAATAGCTGAGGCATCCCAGATCCCGGCGTCGGGGCGGGGAGATCCGGACGGTCCCGTAGCCGGCGTCGAGGGCTTCTTTGAGTTCCCACACCTGCTCATCGAGCGTCCGCGACCGGTCGAGCGCGCGCTCCGCCATCCCGAGATCACGGGCCCGCAGTGCGGTCGTGATCTCCTCCAGCACGGCGGCGAGGTGGCCGAAGATCGGATGGGCCGCCCGCTCGACGATGTGCCTGGGACTATTGGGGAATAGAGCGGAGATCGCCAGTGCCACGCCGCTGCCTACGAGCGCGTCCACGAACCGCTCCGGCGACGTGCCGGAGGTGGAAGGGTCGAGCATCACCGTGAAGAGGGCCGAGACGCCCGCCTCCGTGACGAGCAAAGTCCCGCCGCCGAGCAGCACCGCAGCCCCCATCGCCAGGGCGACGACCACCGCGATCTGAACCGGCCCAGTCCCGATGGCGAGCACGATGAGATCTGCCACCGCCAACCCGCACGCCACTCCGAACACCAGCTCTGCCGCCCGTCGCCCTTCCCGACCGACCGCCACGCCGAGCGAGACGACCGCCGCTATGGCCGCGAAGAACGGCCGCTCGTGCCCGAGTACCATCGAGGCCAGCGTCCACGCTAGGCTCGCCGCCACCGCCGTCTGCAAGATGGGCCACCCACCGGCCCGCAAC
>JACDDK010000228.1 GCA_013817025.1 Rubrobacter sp. | reverse complement strand
CAAACGCCGCATCATGCTCGGTACCTATGCGCTGTCGAGCGGCTACTACGACGCATATTACGCTCAGGCTCAGAAGGTGCGGACACGCATCGTCGAAGACTTCCGCAATGCGTTCTCTCGCTACGACGTGCTTGTTTCCCCGACCTCGCCATCGGTGGCGTTTGAGATCGGTGCCAAAACCGATGACCCGCTGGCGATGTACGCTCAGGACGTGTGCGCCGTTCCCATGAGCCTCGCTGGCATCCCGGCTATCAGCGTCCCCGGTGGTCTCTCCGAAGGTCTCCCCGTGGGCGTGCAACTAATGAGCAACCACTTCACCGAGCCGATGTTGCTACGAGCCGCCCGCGCCGCCGAGCAGGCTGCGGACTTCGAGTTCACGCTGAAGCCGTGATGGGGCTTTCGGGCGTCGGGCGCTGCTAGAATACGTTTACGCAAACAGGCTAGTAGAGGCGCGAGGTGGAACACTTGCAGACACAAGAGCAGCGGACTTATTCGGCGGTGATCGGGCTTGAGTTCCACGTCCATCTGGCTACGCGGACCAAGATGTTCTGTGGTTGCCGCGTAACCTATGGCGATGCGCCGAACACGCACACCTGTCCGGTCTGCCTCGGGCATCCGGGGGCGTTGCCGGTCATCAACGAGAAGGCCATAGAGCTTGGGGTGATGGCGGGGCTCGCGCTGAACTGCGAGGTGGCCGGTAGGGCGGAGTTCGCCCGAAAGAACTACTTCTATCCCGACTTGCCAAAGGGCTATCAGATAAGCCAGTTCGACCTTCCGATCTGCACCGGCGGTTATCTCGACGTGCCGGTCGGGGACGAGACCGTCCGCATCGGTCTGACGCGCCTGCACCTCGAAGAGGACGCGGCCAAGAACGTCCACGTCGGCACTTCGGGGAGGATGCACGGCTCGGTCGGTTCGATGGTGGACTTCAACCGGGGCGGTACGCCGCTCATGGAGATCGTCACGGAGCCGGACATCCCGTCGCCCGAGGCGGCGCGGGCGGCGGCGAACCACCTCAAGGAGATCCTGCGTGCGGTAGGTGTCTCGGAGGCGGACATGGAGAAGGGACAACTGCGCTGTGACGCGAACGTCTCCATCCGGAACCCGGACGGCTCCTTCGGGACCAAGACCGAACTCAAGAACATGAACTCCTTCCGCTTCGTCGAGAGGGGCCTAATCGCGGAGCTTGCCCGCCAGCGCGAAATACTGGAGGGTGGCGGCACGGTGGAGCAGACCACGCTCCACTACGACCCCGAGACCGACGAAGTCCACGAACTTCGGAGCAAGGAGCAAGCCCACGACTACCGCTATTTCCCGGAACCGGACCTCCTGCCGCTGGAGCTGTCGGAGGCTTGGGTAAGCGGGATCCAGGCCCGCCTGCCCGAACTTCCCGAAGGTATGCGCGCCCGCTTCGTGGAGGACTACGGACTATCCGCCTACGACGCCGGGGTCCTGACCTCCGACCGAAACCTCGCGGCGTTCTACGAGAAGGTCGCCGCCGAAGTGGACGCGAAACAGGCGTCCAACTGGATCTCCGGCGACTTGCGCGCCCAGCTCAACGAAATGGGCGTCGGCATCGCCGAGTCGCGGGTAACACCGCAGCATATGATCGAGCTGATCGAGCTGGTGGACAGCGCCGAAATATCCCGCTCAACCGCCCGAACCGTCCTCGAAACTGTCTTCGAGACCGGCGATGCCCCCACGGCTATCGTCGAGCGCGAGGGTCTCGCCTCGATGGGCGGCGACGAGCTATCCGGCGTCGTGGACGGCGTCATCGCCGACAACCCCAACGAGGCCGAGCGCGTCCGGACGGGCGACAAGAAGGTCATCGGCTTCCTCGTCGGACAAACGATGAAAGCTACCCGTGGCAACGCCGACGGTGGCCGGGTCCGCGAACTCCTTCTGGAGAAGCTGGACTCCTAGAAGCTCTTTGTCGTCCTTCACCCCTCGGATCGGCGTCCCGTTCTTCGAACCTTCCGGCTTGCCGGATGCCGTCTACGACGCCGGTGCGGAGCCCGTGCCGCTGCGCCTGCCGAACGCCCGTCCCGCCGGGGGCGTCGCACTCGCTCGGGAGTGGGCCGCCGACCTCACCACCGTCTCCTGCGCGGATGAAAGCCTCGATGGCCTGCTACTCGCCTCGGAGAACCCGGAGGACATCTTCGGGACGTGCCTCGCCGCCCTGCGCCTGGACCTCCCGGCGGTATGCCTGTCT
>JACDDK010000227.1 GCA_013817025.1 Rubrobacter sp. | reverse complement strand
CGGGCGCGACCATCGGCGGCATCGTTGCAGCCAACTCGTCCGGCCCCCGGCGGCTGAAATACGGCACGGTGCGCGACATCATTATCGGGATAACCGTCGTCCTCGCCGACGGCACGGTCGCCAAAGCCGGCGGTAAGGTCGTCAAGAACGTGGCCGGCTACGACCTCGGCAAGCTCTTCACGGGCTCGCTAGGCACTTTGGGCGTCATCGCCACCGCCAACTTCCGCCTGCACCCGCTCCCCGAGACAGCCCGCACGGTAGCCGTCGAAGTCGAAACCCCGCAAGCCGCCCAGGACGCGGCCCAGGCCATCGTCCACTCGCAGGTCGAGGCGACCGCCGTCGAGTTGCACTGGAGTGCGGAGACCAGGCTAGTCTCCGTTCTGCTGGAGAGCATCCCCGGCGGCATCGAGGCTAAAGAAGAAGCCGCGACCTTCCTGCTCAAACCATTCGGCGACGTCCGCACCCTCACGGATGATGAGGGCCAGAACCTCGGCCCGCTCGCGCCACCGGCGAACGCCACCGGCGATGACGGGGCGATAAAAGTGGCCGCCCCGCCCGCCGAACTCGCAAGCGTCCTCGACTCCATCCTCGGCGCCGGCGAGCGCAAGGGTGTTGCGGTGCGGCTCACAGGCCACGCGGGGACGGGCGTTACCTACGCGGGGCTCTCCGGCGACGCGGACGCCATCGTGGAGGTCATCGAGGAGGTGCGGGATATTAGAAATCGCGGCGGTGGGAGCGTGGTGGTGCTATCCGCGCCGATCACCGTGAAAGAGAAGTTGGATGTGTGGGGGCCTGCGGGGGATTATCTCGGGCTCACGCGGCGGGTAAAGGAGAAATTCGATCCGGGGTACGCTATGAACCCCGGTAGGTTTATAGGAGGCATCTAGTGACCGACCGCACCGGCGGTAACCGCAACGGCGCAAACGGCCAGGACAAGTACAGCGCGACCGACGCCACCGAGCGCCAAAACCCCGAAGGCACGACCGGCGATAGGGCGATGGCCGAGGCCATAGGCGCGGGCAGCCCCGAGGACATCGGGCAGGGTGTTGGCGACGCCAGCAGGCTCGCCGACGAGGCGACCGTCGGGGCGGGACGGCGCGAGACCGGCACGGTCAGCTTCCCCGCCTTCGACATGCACCACCCGCCGGATAAGGAACTCATCGATGACTGCGTGCATTGCGGTTTCTGTCTGCCGACCTGCCCGACCTACGTGCTGTTCGGCGAGGAGATGGATTCGCCGAGGGGGCGCATCTACCTCATGAACAAGGGCCTCGACGAGATGCCCATGAACGACCAGATGGTACGGCACTTCGACCTGTGTCTTGGGTGTATGGCGTGCGTAACGGCGTGTCCGTCCGGCGTGCAGTACGACAAGCTGATCGAGGCTACCCGCGGGCAGGTCGAGCGACGCTACGAGCGGTCGGCGGAGGACAAGGCTTTCCGCGAGATGATCTTCCAGCTCTTCCCTTACAAGAACCGTCTGCGCTTGGCCGCCAGTCCCCTGAAGCTCTACCAACGCTTCGACATCGGCGGCAAGCTCCGCAAGTCCGGCATTATGAGCCGCATCCCCGCCCGCATGAGGGCGATGGAGGCCCTGATGCCCGAGCTGCAAAAAGAACGGAAGATCCCCGAGTACACCGCACCCGTGGGCGAGAAGCGCCGCCGCGTAGGCGTGCTCACCGGCTGCGTGCAGCAAGTCTTTTTCTCCCAAGTCAACGCCGCCACCGTGCGCGTGCTCGCCGCCGAGGGCTGCGAGATCATCGCCCCCAAGCAAGGCTGCTGCGGAGCGCTCTCCACCCACGCCGGCCGCGACGAAGAATCTCTGAACTTCGCCCGTAAGACCATAGAGACCTTCGAGGACTTGGACCTCGACAACGTCGTGGTCAACGCCGCCGGTTGCGGCTCCACTATGAAAGAGTACGGCCATCTCCTGCGCGACGACCCGGAATTTGCCGAGCGCGCCAAAGAATTCAGCGCCCGCGTGCGGGACGTATCGGAGTTCTTGCAGGACCTGGGGCCGGTCGCCGAGCGCAACCCGTTGCCCATCACCGCCGCTTACCACGACGCCTGCCACCTCGCGCACGCGCAGGGGATCAGGAAGCAGCCGCGTCAGACTTTGAAGCAGATCCCCGGCATGAACGTAAAGGAGATCCGGGAGGCCGAGATCTGCTGCGGTTCCGCCGGCATTTACAACATGGTCGAGCCAGAGCCCG
>JACDDK010000042.1 GCA_013817025.1 Rubrobacter sp. | reverse complement strand
TTCTTGGACAGTCGAAGCTCCGCCGGTCGAATCTCATGGTTTCGCGGTCGCTGATCGTGGCCGACGATGAACGCCGAGCCTCGATGTTCGCCGTTTGCGCTTCAGGCTAACCGAGACAGCCGGGTGCCAATCCACTAAATTCGCAGTTCTTACGCAACCCACTACGAGGTTTCCAGAAGAAACCGAAAGACGATGGCTGTACTTTCGCCGCCCCGAAAACTTAACTCTTCCTTACGATACGAGCTGTAGCCGCCGATCCTCATTGTCCCCACCATACTCGCGTGCAAGAATCGAGTTGCGCTCGAAATGGACAGGAGAACCCTTGTCGCAAGCACTCGTCGAAAGCACTTCGCGATGACCGAACCGACGCTTTTCCTGGCGTTTGGCGCCGGGCTCGTTTCGTTCCTCTCGCCGTGTATGCTGCCCGTGATCCCGGCTTTCCTTGCCCAACTCGCCGGTACGTCCCTGAGCGCCTCGGAACCTCGGCGGCGCGACGTTATACTAGGCACAGTCTTGTTCGTCGCCGGGTTATCGGCGGTGTTCGCTATTCTCGGCGTACTCCTGAACACCCTCTTGCGGGATGCCGCGAGCGAGGTGCTTGTCTGGCTTTCGCGGGTGGCTGGGACGGTGGTGATTTTGCTGGGGCTTCATCTCACTGGCTTGCTCCGCATCCCCTTTCTCGACCGTCGGTACGCCGCGCATACCCAGTCGATGCGGCCGGGGCATCTTACCTCGCTGTTGTTCGGGGCTTCGTTCGCGGTTGCCTGGACGCCGTGCGTCGGCCCAATCCTCGGTAGCACCCTCGCTCTGGCCGCCGCACAACCGGCGTCGGCGTTTCCGCTGCTGCTCGCCTACTCGTTCGGGCTCGGAACGCCATTTTTGATCGTGGCGTTATTTCCGTCGCGGGCGTTCGGGTTTATCAAGAAGCACCGCACGGCAGCGGCTCGACTGCATGCGGCTTTCGGGGTCGTCCTGATCGGGCTCGGCGTCCTGGTCTTCACAAACAAACTCGCCCTGCTAGCCAACTTCCAACTACTCAACGAGGTGCTGCTATGAGACTGCTCGTCCCCAGACCCATCCTGCTCTTTCTAGCGCTGTTGCTAGTCGTCGGCGCCATCGCCTTGATCGAACTGCGATTCGGCACCGCCGAACCGGACACCGCGCAAACACGGTCCGCATCACCTACCGAGGCGACCATCGAATCCACCGCGCCCGACGAGACCACTACCGAACCGCAGCGCACCACCGACAAACCAGCCCCGCCAGAGCAAGCCGTCAAGAAGCCGGAACCTACCAACGCGGACGCGGAGCGCATCGCCGGTAAGGAAGGCCAGTACGAGCGGGCGGCGGAGATCGTCGGTCCCACCGGCTTTATAAACACGAACGGCGTCTCCATAAAGGAAGCCGCCGGAGACTCTGTCGTCCTGCTCCAGTTCTGGACGTATAGTTGCTTTAATTGCCAGAACGCGCAGCCGTACATCAACGGTTTCCACGAGAAGTACGCCGACGACGGGCTGAAAGTCATCGGCGTTCACAAACCGGAGTTCGAGTTCGAGAAGGACTATGCGAGTGTGGCGGAAGCCGTGCGCCAGGAGAACATCCAGTATCCGGTGGTCCTGGACAACAACGACGCGACGTGGGACGCCTACGACCAGCGTTACTGGCCGACGTGGTATCTCATAGACGCGGACGGTTTCATCCGCTACGAGCACTTCGGCGAGGGTGGCTACGCACAGACGGAAGAGGAGATCCAGGAGCTACTGGCGGAGAAAGATCAGACCGCAAACTGACCGCTTTGACCTCTGGTTTGAACCCGGTACCTTCCCAGCGTCAAGACCTCAACCTTGTTCAGAACACTCCGTTGAGCGACTGGAACAGGCGTCTGGTTCGTGGTACGACGCTCGACCGCATTGTGTCTGGAACATCGTCTTGAAGATTCTAAAAACAGGGCATGAAAAAGGCCGGGATTGTCGCCCCGGCCCTTGAAACTGCTTTTTGGAGAGTGCTTTACGAAGTGGCCTTTATCTTGCGGTCGATCTGCTCCACGAGGGTGTCGCGGTTCTTGTTCTGCTTCTCGTACTCGCGGACCTTCTTGAGTTCGGCGGCGGAGAGGCTGTCGAGCTTCTTCGAGACATCGTCGACGCTTAATTCGTCGTAATCAGCGGTCTTCAGCGCGCTATGGACGGCGGTCTGGAGAGCAGCTTCCTTGGTTGCCTCCTGGGTCTCGCGGATGGCCTGTTCGGTCTTCTTAGTGGTCTCCTCGGCTGCCCGTAGTCCCTGCTGAGCGACCTGCTGCGTGGACTGCAACGTCTTCTGCGTGGTCTGCTCGGCGACCTTGAGCCCCTCCTGAACGTAGGTGACGGGAGAGAAAAAGTTCCGGTATGCGCTGGTCCATCCCTCGGCAAGCGCCCGGAAGTTCTCCTGCTGCTTGCGTGCGCTCTGCGAGAAAACCTCCGCCGTGCGGCGATTGTGCTCGGCCTGATCCCGCAGCAGTTCGGTCCCGTTGGTCATCCACTTCTGGGTAAAATCGACGTTGCGCTGCTGCAACTGCAACAACTTCACGCCATTCGCCCACAACTCACGCGAAGCCTTTGCGTTGTCCTCCTGAAGCTTCATGAACTCCAGCCCACCCCGAGCGAACTCGACGTTGCGCCGCTGCAACGCGGCGAAGTTCTCCGCCACAGCCTCCGTCGAGTCGCGCTGAACCTCGGTCATCTCACGAGTAGTGCGCGTCATCTTGTCAATGTTCGTGGTGATCGTCATTGCGATACCTCCGTAGTAGTTTGCTGCATCTATGTGTCTTTTGCACCTATACCCTAACAGCATGTGTCGAAACATCCAGCCCAGTGTTTTTAGTGAACTTTTTCACATCGGCGTGCTTCGTCCGCAAGTCAGCAGGCTGGTCGTAGATCGACGCGGACGGCTTCATCCGATACGAGCACTTCGGCGAGGGTGGCTATGAGGAGACCGAGGAGGAGATCAGAGAGCCTCAATCTTATAGAGACGAGATCTCAAGCTGAATGGTTCGCCCCTTGATTCCGGCCGGATACTTTCCGACCCGCGTCTACGAGCGCCCGATCTTGCGCTTTGTTAGTCATGTTCGTAGACGTAGTGAGATGATCATTGCGGGAGTCTGCAGCTCTAGGGAGACGGAACTTCGTCACCCCGTACAACGACGTCTTCAAGGCTGACGTTCTCAAGCTGACTAACGTCGCTGATTCTGCCGCTGACGGTCACCGAGTCACCGGGGCGAAGCGTAGAGACGTCTTGGACCGTAATGGCAAATACGAAAGTGCCGGAGCCAACCTCTTTGAAGGCGCAATGCCAGCTCCCTCCGGAAAGTTTGCTGGGCAAGTCATGCACTATCGCCTGCCAGCCAGGCTCTCGCGTCCAGCGTCCAAGATACAGTTCCTCAACTCTTTCACGGAACCGGTAGGAGAGAGCGATTCCCTTCAGATTGACAAGGATTTCCGCAGCTGACTTCTCGCGAATAGTGACTCGTTGGGGTGCGAGCGCGGGTGTGGCTCTATCGGAGGTGAGTTCAGGCGTTGGACGACGGTATTCGCCACCAAGATGAGCACCTGCCCCTATAACACTCGGACGGTGCTGCCGCGAAAAATGCCGATTCAGTTCCTCGATTACAGACATTAGGTCTGGGTCAAACCGCCCGATTTGAACACCAGCCTCACGCAACCGTAATTCGCCGTCACCACGTATCTGCGGATTCGGATCGAGCGTTCCGATAAAGACCTTGCCGATTCGCCTCTCAATCACTCTTTCGGCGCAAGCAATCTTGGGATGATTCCGAGAAGTACAGGGCTCCAATGTGGTGAACAGAGTCGTTTCTGCAAGCATTTCATCTGGCAGCTTTTTCTCAAGAAGCGTGAATTCAGCGTGCTCGCCAGAAGCAATCTCGCCGCGATAAGCTTCACCAATTATCAATCCGTCACGGACGACAACTGCTGCGACTTTTGGGGACACTTTGCCTTCTTCGCTCGTGCATTTCCGAGCAATGTCGATAGCCCGGAGCATCAGATCTCTATCACTTAGTGGCGCAGACAATGTCCCTACATCTTAGGCCTTGCTTTACTCTGTGGCAAACGCCACCCGCACGAAGTGGTAGCCAACCGGGTCTGGTTAATTAGGCCAGCACCGACAACTTCGCCACCAACGCCGGGTCCCGCATCGCCGCCTCCCCCACGAGTACCGCGTCCGCTCCAGCATCGCGCAGACGTTTCGCATCATCCACCGTCTTTACACCACTCTCCGCGATGAGCGTCGCGCCCGCGAGCTTCGGAGCGAGCTTCTCGAAGGTACCGAGATCCACGGTGAAGTCGCGCAGGTCGCGGTTGTTGACACCGATGACGCGAGCGCCGGACCCCAGCGCGAGGTCCGCCTCGGCCTCGTCGTGGACTTCGACCAGCGGCGTGAGGCCAACTTCCACAGCCAAAGCGACGTAGCGGGCGAGCGCCGGGGCATCGAAGAGGGCGGCTATTAGGAGGACGGCGTCGGCGCGATCCGCAGCCTCCAGGATCTGTATCTCGTCCACGGTGAAGTCTTTGCGGATGACCGGGAGCCTGGTGTTCGAGCGGGCGGCGTCGAGGTCTTCGAGGCTTCCCTTGAAACGGTCTGGTTCGGTGAGGACGGAGAGGCAGGCCGCGCCTTCTTTTTCGTAGCGGGCGGCCCATTCCGCCGGGTCGGCGTCGCGGATGTGGCCCGCCGATGGCGAGGCGCGTTTGATCTCGGCTATGACGGAGAGGCCGGGGACGGCTAGAGCTCCGGCGAAGTCGCGCTTCTCGAAGAGCCGGGCCTGTTCGTGGAGGGCTTCGAGGCCGATGGTCCTTTTTAGCTCTTCGGCGCGGTGGCGGGCGGCGGTCGCCAGGTCGTCGAGGACGGTTGGGATGCTCACGCCGCACCGGTTCTCGCCAGACGGCGGGTGGTCTTTATGAAGGCTTCGAGGGCTTCGTGGGCCGCGCCTTCGTCTATGGAACTTTGGGCCGTTTGCAGTCCTTCCTCCAGGGTCGCCGCTTTGCCGGAGACCAGGATTGCGGCGGCGGCGTTGATCAGGGTTACGTCGCGGGGAGCGCCGCGCTCGATGCCGGAGAGTACGTCGCGCAGGATGCGGGCGTTGAGGTGGGCGTCACCGCCGAGGATGGCGTCTGGGGGATGGCTTGGTAGGCCGAGATCTTCGGGTCGTATTTCGTACTCGCGTATTTCGTCTTGGGAGACTTCGGCCACGGTGGTTTTGGCTCCCGATGAGATCTCATCGAGCCCGTCCGCCCCGTGCACCACCAACGCCTTCTCCGCTCCAAGCTCCCGCAACGCCTCCGCGACGGGCCGCACGTATTCGGCGGCGAACACCCCGATGAGTTGGCGTTTGGCACCGGCGGGGTTGGTCAGGGGGCCGAGCAGGTTGAAGATCGTACGAAACGGCAACTCCGCCCGCACCGGTGCCACAAAGCGCATCGCCGGGTGGTGCGTGCGGGCGAACATGAACCCGATGCCCGCCTCGGCGATGCACCTTGAGACCGCCTCTGGCCCAAGCTCTATCTCCGCGCCCAACGCTTCGAGCACGTCGGCGCTACCGGCCTGGCTGGTGGCGGCCCGGTTGCCGTGCTTGGCGATGGTCACACCCGCCCCTCGCGCCACGAACGCCGCCGCCGTGGAGACGTTGATGGTCCCCTTCGCGTCGCCGCCGGTGCCGCAAGTATCCACGACATCGTCCGGGGCCTCGACCCGTGCGGCGAACCGGCGCATGGCGCGGGCGAAACCCACGATCTCCGCCACCGACTCCCCCCGCACGCGCATCGCCGTCAAAAGCGCCGCCGTAGCCGCCGGTGGCACGGTCCCCTCCATGATGGCCTCCAGCGCCCGCTCGGCTTCGCCGGGCGTCAGCGCCGCGCCGGATGCGACCTTGCGTAGAGCGTCGCGTAGCATCGCTAACCTTCCAGGAAGTTCTTCAACAGGTCGCGGCCGCTGCGCGTCAGGACGCTCTCGGGGTGAAACTGCACGCCTTCGACCGGGTAGTCGCGGTGGCGCACGCCCATTATGGTGCCGTCCGAGGTGCGGCTGGTGACGACCAGGCAATCCGGCAGCGAGTCCGGCTCGATCACGAGCGAGTGGTAGCGGGTCGCCTCGAAGTCCTGCTCCACGCCCTTGTAGACGCCCTCGCCGTCGTGGGTTATCTTCGCTGTCTTGCCGTGGACGGGTTCGCCGCGCACGATCCTGGCTCCAAAAGCCTGTCCAATGGATTGATGCCCCAGACAGACGCCGAGCAGCGGCACCTCTCCGGCGGTCTTCCCGATCAAGTCGACGGAGATGCCCGCTTCGTTGGGAGTGCAGGGGCCGGGCGATACGACTATCCTGTCCGGGTGGAGTTCGAGGACTTCTTCCGGTGTGATCTCGTCGTTACGCCGCACGATCACCTCGGCCCCAAGCTCGCCCAGATACTGAACGAGGTTGTAGGTAAAGGAGTCGTAGTTGTCTATAACGAGAACCCGCATAGGAAGACCGATTCTAACGGATAAACCGCCAACGAACAGAAGGGAGACCGCATGACGCTGCTAATTACCGAGAGGGAAGTCGAAGACCTGCTCGACATGCCCACGACGCTCGACGCCGTGGAAGACATACTGCGCCAACACGCCGAGGGCCGCGCCACCAACCGCGCCCGCCGCCGCGTCTCACTCCCGACGGCGGGCCTCAACGTAATGTTCGCCGGAGCCCCCGAAATAGGCGCTCTCGGCCTCAAGGCATACACCGTCGCCCGCACCGGCGCTCGCTTCTACACCATGCTCTTCGACCCCGAGGGCGGCGAGCTACTCTCCATCATCCAGTCCGACAAAATGGGCCAACTCCGCACCGGCGCGGCGACCGGCATCGCCACCAAACACCTCGCCCGCCCGGACGCGACCACTTTGGGCGTCTACGGCGCAGGCTGGCAGGCCGAGAGCCAACTGGAAGCCATAGCAGCCGTTCGCGACCTCGAACGGGTCATCGTCCACAGCCGCAACGAGGAGAGCCGCAAAGCGTTCGCCGAGAAGATGGGCGAGAAGCTTGGCATGGACATAGAGACCACCAACGCCCCCGAAGAGCCCGCCGCTCAGGACATAGTAGTGACCGTAACGTCGTCCAAAGAGCCGGTGCTTTTCGGCGAATGGCTGAGGCCGGGGACGCACGTCAACGCCGCCGGGTCCAACATGCTGTTCAAGACCGAGGTGGACACCGCCGTCATAAAGCGGTCGAGCTTCGTGTGCGTGGACAGCCGCGAGGAGCTGGGCCTCGAAGCCGGGGACCTCATGCCGAGCCTCGAAACCGGCGCGATCCTCCCGGAAGCCGTCCAAGAGCTGGGGCAAGTCATAGCCGGTCGCGTGCCGGGCCGTCGCGGTCCCGAGGACATCACCTTCTTCGCCAGCCAGGGCCTCGCAGTAGAAGACATGGCCGTAGCCCGCATAGTCTACGACCGGGCCGTGGAGCAGGACATGGGCCGAGATATCGAGTTCTAGAAAGAACGCGATGGCGGGCGCGTCCCGAGGAAGCCCGTGGATTCTCCGATCGGATGAGGTATCTTAGCGTCATGGATCACGAGTGCGAGCGTCGCCGGGAATCTTCTTGAGGGGTTGGAGCTGATGAAGCGCGTCGCGGTATCCCTTTTCTCGGGGGCTGGCGGGATGGATCTCGGGGTTGCGGGAGCGGGTTTCGAGGTACTCGCGCACGTTGAGATGGACCCGCATTGCTGCGAGACGTTGAGGGCCGCCGTGTCGAGGGAGAGCCGCCCGGCGCGGGTCGTCGAGGCGGATGTCCGGTCGGTCGAGCCGTCGGGTTTGATGGCGGAGCTTGAATTGGTCCCCGGCGAGCTGGACCTCCTCTGCGGCGGACCGCCGTGCCAGTCCTT
>JACDDK010000041.1 GCA_013817025.1 Rubrobacter sp. | reverse complement strand
GTATGGTTTCACGCGGCGCGTAGTCCCAGTCCTCATCCGCCACCAAAAGTGCCGTCAACTGTGGTGGCGCCACGGCCAGAATCTCCGAGAGCGCGCCGGAGCCGAGCGCCAGATATTCTCGCATCTTTCGCGCATGCTCCGACAGACGCGGAGGATGGAGCACCGGGACTTCGCCTTCCAAAAGCGCGTAGCTCGAAAGACGAAGTCCCCGCTCGGTGGTTACGGTGTTACCGTCGTGTCCCACGTCACCCCGACCCTGCCCGCCGTGTATACGTTAACCGCCCGCACGTAGGCGCGGGCCGCCGCCTCGACCACGTCTTGGCTGAGGCCGCGACCGGCGTACTGGTGTTCCTCGAACTCGACCGAGACGTGGACTTCGCCCAGGGCGTCCTTGCCGCCGGTGACGGCGTCGATGCGGAAGTCCGTCAGGCGGCCCTTGATGTTCGTGGCGGCGTCGATGGCGCGGAAGACGGCGTCCACCGGGCCTTCGCCCTCGGCTTCGGCCTCGAACGTGCCTTGCTCGACGTGCGAGATGGTCACGGCGGCGCGGCTCTGGCGGCCCGTCGCGGCGACCACCCGGAAAGACTCCATAACGAACTTGCCCTCGAAGGAGCCAACCTCGTCGGCGGCGATAGCTTCGAGGTCCGCAGCGGTCACCGTTTTCTTGTTGTCTGCTATCTCCTTGAACCGCGTGAACGCTCTTTTGAGCACCTCGCCCTCGACGTAGTAGCCGAGTTCTTCCAGGGCGTCCTTCAGGGCGTGCCGGCCGGAGTGTTTGCCGAGAAAGATGTTCGTGCCTTCAAGACCGATGTCCTTGGGCGTCATGATCTCGAACGTCCGCCGGTCCTTGAGGACCCCGTCCTGATGTATCCCCGATTCGTGCAAAAACGCGTTGCGCCCGACGATGGCTTTATTCGGCGGTACCTCGTAGCCCGTGACGTTCGACACCATCCGCGACGTGTTGGCGAGCTGGTTCGTCTTCACCCCGACCTCGACATCGTAGAAATCCGAGCGCGTCGTCAGCGCCATCACGACCTCTTCGAGAGAAGCGTTGCCGGCTCGCTCCCCGATGCCGTTCACCGCGACCTCGATCTGCCCGGCCCCAACCTCGACGCCCGCGAGCGAGTTGGCGACCGCCATACCGAGATCGTCGTGACAGTGTACCGACAGCACTCGATCTTTGAGCCCCGGCACCCGCTCCTGAAGTTCCCTCAGAAACGCCGCGAACTCCACCGGCGTCGTATACCCGACCGTATCCGCGATGTTTATGACGTCCGCCCCGGCCTCGACCGCCGCCGCAACGACTTCGGAGAGGTAGCCGATGTCCGTGCGCGTAGCATCCATTGGGGAAAACTCCACATTAGAGCACAGGCCCTTGGCGAACGCGACGGCCTCACCCGCTTTCCGCAGGATGTCCTCCTTGTTCGAGCGCATCTGGTGCTCTATGTGCAGGTCGCTGGTACCGACGAACGTGTGGATACGCGGTCTCTCGGCCCATTGCACCGCTTCCCAGGCGCGTACGATGTCCTGCTCGTGGATACGGGCGAGACCGGCGATGCGCGGTCCCTTCACCTCGGCGGCGATGCGGGAGACCGACTCGAAGTCTCCGTCGCTCGTAATGGGGAAGCCAGCCTCTATGACGTCCACTTCGAGGCGGGCGAGTTGGCGGGCTATCTCTACCTTCTCGTCGACAGACAGCGAAATGCCTGGGGATTGTTCGCCATCTCGAAGCGTGGTGTCGAAGATCTCTACTCGACGCATATGTCTCTCATCTCCCTACGTTGAAGCTAAGTCGAAATTGCGGCTGGGTGATTGGTGGCCGTGGGCAGCCCGGCTAGAGACCGGGACGGATAATTCGCCCGGCGGCCACCCTGGTTAGTCGTAGGATGACTGGAGAAACGCGCACGTTGTTAGAAATTCACCTTCATGTGAGGAGCTAGTATCGCACCGTGGCGTCTGGCTTGCAACTCGGTCGGAGACGAGCGGTTCGCTTCCGCGCTCTCAACGTACTCTCTCGAACCGGATATCGTGGATCTTCGCGCCGTCCTCGACGAAGCGAACGAGGCGTTCGCCTTCCTCCGTTAGAGCGGCGCGATCCCGTTTCGACAACGTCTCGAACGGTTCGATCACGAGCGTCGCCACGCCCTGGCTCTTCTCGATCTTCCATACGCCACGGACGAAACCGTCGACGAGCACGGTGGCCGGAACCATGCCGTTCTTGGAGGCGATCACCTTGCGATGGTCGTTGGCGATGATGCGGGTGCGATCGGCGTATGACAGGATCAGGTTGTCGAACTCGGGAAGGAAGCGCGGCGGGACCGGGGTGTCCGGGTCGGGCCGTGGGGCGTCTGGCAGGTCGAACAGCTCTTTACCCTGCTCGTCGCGGAAGGCGTGCAGGCGCGGCCGAAGCCGCTCGGTCACCTCGCCGAGCCGGGTAAGGCCCGACCAGGTTTGTACGTCCTTGACGGTGGCCGGGCCGAACGCCCCGAGGTAGCGGACGACCATCTCGTCCAGCGAAGGGTCGGGATCCAGGTGCTGGTCGAGCCAGGCCTCTGCTGTGGTGTGGGTGGTCTGCCCGCTCTTTCCCCAGATGCCGCGGGGTGGCACCTGGACCAGCGGCGCCACGTGGCGGACGGCGCGGGCGAGGGAGGCAGCGTCGCGCTCGGGCCAACGCTCCTTAAGCAGTACGCCGAGCTCCTTGGCGGTGCGCGGTCGTTCTTCGAGCAGCACGCGGCCGGCGGCGACGAGCGCTTCGACGTCCACCCCCTCGATGCCTTCACGGTTGGCGCGGCTAGCGTACAGGCTGCGGTCAAAGACGGGCTGCATCAAGGGGCGCAGCGCCAGGCAGTCGCGGGCGGTGACCAAGTGTACGGTGTTGCGCATCAGCGCGATGCGCACCGCGCGCCGGTCCAGGATCAGGCGAGCCAACTCGTCGGGGTGGAAGCCCTCCAGCCGCGTCCACAGACCTATATAGGGCGGATTGGGGGCCTGGGCTTGCATTCCGACCAGATGCTCGATCGCCTCGATGGTGGGCAGTTTCCGGCGGCGCAGCAGCATCTGGCGGGCAAGCGTCGCTCGGTTGAGTTCGCGGAGCGTCAGGATGCGGTCGGTCAAGGCGACATCTTTCCAAGCCTGTCCATCGACGGGTACGTTACTCCAGTTCGTAATCCAGCGTAAAGGTGTGTCCGTCGTCGGGACCGGCCCCGATCCGGGCCTCGCCGCTCAAGCCGCGCAACTCACCCGTCCCGGAATCCGGCACCACGGTCCACGTGGCAGATTGCGCCGCCCGCGACGCGGTGGCGGTGTGATGCAAAACGAAGCCGCCCGAGCGACCGTTGACACTACCAACGATGCGCTCGAAGCCCGCGTAGGCCGCCGAGCCCTCCACGGCTCCGTATGCCATGAGCAGTTCGGCGGTGCTCGTGCCTCGAACGTCGCCGTGAAAGGTCTTGGTTACGTGTGTGCGGGTTAGTTTCGTGCCCTCGTGTTCGTCGTAGGGTCGTTCGTCCCAACCTTCGATCTCGAACGTTCCGGTCGCCTGTTGGCTCATGCTATCGTTCCTCCTCGCGCACGTCGAAGTCTCGTTACTCGAAGTCGTAGTCGAGCGTGTAGGCCGTCTGGGGTTCACCACCGTCGTTGGTGTAAGTCCCCACACCCCGCAGGCCGCGCAACTCCCCGGTCCCCGAGCCCGGCACCACGAACCACTCGGACTTCAACCTGCCGTCCAGGAAAGTTCCGTTGTGCTGAATCACGAAGCCGCCGGAGCGATCACCGACGCTCCCATCCACGCGCTCTAGGCCCACGAAGTTCGCCGAGCCGTCGCCCGTGTAGACCATCAAGTACTCCTCCGCGCCCTCGCCCTCGATGTCCCCCCGAAAAGAAACGTCGACGCTGGCGCGAGTGAACTTCGGGCCACTATTGGCCTCTCGGTAGGCGTTCTCCTCCCAAGACTTCGTCTCGATCATGCCCTCCGCGCGCAGGCTCATCTCCGCCTCCTCGTTCCGACAAACGTGTCCCGACTCCTCGAAGAAGTCCTATCGCAAGTCTACGGGGCGAGCGTAAATTCCCAACCGTCGGAATCGGTGATAAGCCTGGCGATCCGTAAGCCGCAGACGCAAAACGGCTAAACGGCGTAAGGTGGGATACTCCACCTTACGCCGTTCGGCGACTCAAGATCCTGGGTCAGCCCGTCAACGGGCATTTTCTTATCTCCGCGCCCCTTCCGCAACCTCGACCTTTACGGTCCAGTCGGCGTACTCGGGCCACTCGCCGCGGGCGGCTTTGAAATAAAGCTCCTGCAACTTCTCCACAACAGGGCCGATGCTGCCGGTGCCGACGGGACGTCCATCGACCTCGGTGATCGGGGCGATCTGGAATCCGGTTCCGGAGAGGAATACTTCGTCCGCCGCGTACAACTCCGTCCGGTCCACGTCGCGCTCTATAACCGGGATCTCCATCTCCTTATCCGCAAGCTCCATCACCGCGTCGCGGGTGATGCCTTCAAGGATGTCCGCCGTGACGGGCGGCGTGATGAGCTGTCCCTTTCGCACGATGAAGATGTTCGCCGCGCTCGCCTCGGAGACGTGTCCATCTTGCGTCAGGAAGATCGCGTCGTCGTAGCCCGCCCGGTGCGCCTCGTCCACCGCGAGCGCCGTGTTGATGTACGAGCCCGTGAGCTTGCCCCGCGCCGGGATGGAAGTGTCCGGCGTGCGCCGCCAAGACGAGACGCAGACCTTCAAGCCCGTAAGCTCCACGTAATCGCCCATCGGGACCGTGAAGATGGATAGTTCGGACTCGCCCTTCAGGTTCACCCCGACCGCCGTGACGGACTTGTAGGCCAGAGGTCGGATGTAGGTGTCCTCGCGCGGGCCGTTGCGCTTCAGGATCTCCAGGGTGATGTCGCACAACTCGTCGATGGTGTGCGGAAGCTCTATCCTGAGCATCCGGCAGGACCTCTCGAACCGCTCGTAGTGCTCACGCAGCTTGAGGACCTGAAGCGTCCCGCGCTCCTCGTTCCAGTACGCCCGGATGCCCTCGAACACACCCGTGCCGTAGTTCAAGGCATGTGTGGCGGGGGAGAGGCGCACGTCACCCAACTTGACCATCGCACCACCGTGATAACACCACTCCGCATCCGAGGCGACGAACGCCTTGCGACTCATAGAGCGCCCTCCGACGGAGCGGAGGTCGTCTCCTCGGCGCCTTCGGCGGCGAGTTCCCGCAACTGCTCTCCGACCCGCGAGACGTGTCCCTCGGCCTCGCGGCGGCGCATCGCGAGGAAGCTCGCGGCACCGGCCTGGTTTTCGAGGACCCACTCGCGGGCGAACTTGCCGCTCTGGATATCGGCCAGGATGCCGCGCATCCGCTCCTTCACGCCGTCGTCCACGATCTTTGGCCCGGCGGTGTAGTCGCCGTACTCGGCGGTGTTGGAGATCGAGTATCGCATCTGGGCCAACCCACCCTCGTAGATGAGGTCCACGATCAGCTTCAGCTCGTTCACACACTCGTAATATGCAAGCTCCGGCTGATACCCGGCCTCGACCAACGTCTCGAACCCAGCCGTTAGCAAAGCCGACAACCCGCCGCAAAGCACCGCTTGCTCCCCGAAGAGGTCCGTCTCCGTCTCCTCGGCGAAGGTCGTCTCGATTATACCCGCCCGCCCGGACCCGATGGCCCGCGCATACGAGAGGATCACGTCCCGAGCTTGCCCGGAAGCATCGTTCTCGATAGCGAAGAGCGACGGCATCCCCTTGCCTTCGACGTAAAGACTCCGCAGCACGTGGCCCGGTCCTTTCGGAGCGACGAGGCCGAGGTCCACGTCCGGCGGAACCAGGATCTGGTTGAAGTGGATGTTGAAGCCGTGCGCGAAGAGCATCAACATGCCCTCGGATAAGTTAGGCTCGACCTCCGCCTTGAAAACCGCCGCCTGCTTCTCGTCCGGCAATAGCATCATCACCACGTCGGCCCAGCGTGTCGCGTCGGCGATGGTCATGACCTGCAAGCCTTCTTGTTCGGCCTTCGGCCAGCTCTTCGAGCCCTCGTAGAGACCGACCGCGACCTCGCAGCCCGAATCCTTCAGGTTCAGGGCGTGGGCGTGGCCCTGGCTGCCGTAACCTAGAATTGCGACTCTCTTCGTGGTGATCTCGTCGCCGATGTCCGCTTCGCGGTATACCCGTGCCATCTAAACTCCTCCGTCTCCCGGCCGGGCCACAGGCCCCAACCGAACCATGTCCTGTACATCGTCGCCTAGGATAGCGAGAAAGTCTTCTATCTTCTCCGGCCCACCCGACGCCACCACTATCCCGTCACCCTCGTGCGCCGCCACGCCTGCCCTTTCGGCTGATTCGCGCCAATCGCCCGCCGTGTTGAGCAGGATCACTTCGACACCCGCCGCCGGGCCAGCTTCTTGTACGTCTTCGAGCGCCGTGAGGAGCATCGTGTAGCGTGTTGCTGTCTCGGGCGGACAGTCTAGGATTATGGTGGCGCGCATTCCGGCGGTATCGCGGCCCAGGGCGAAGTCCGCGACGGGCATCCGTTTGTTCTGGAGCGTCATGAGCAGGCGGTTCAGGGCGAGCATCCCGCCGGTGAACCGGACTTCTATGGTGTTCGGGGTCACGCCGGTCGCCGGGGCCGTGGTCTCAGGCACCATCTTCTTCGATCATCTCGGCGACGCTCATGCCCGAGGGGATCATGGGGAAGACGTTCGCCTCCGGGTCGATACGGAAGTCGAGGATCGTACACCCCGGCGTGTCCTGCGCCCACTGCACCGCCGCCCGCACGTCGTCGCCGGGGTTGATGGTGCGCCCGTGCAGCCCATAGGCGGTGGTGAGCTGCTCGTAGTCCGGGCCGGTGATCGGGGTCGAGGAGTACCGGCGGTTGTGGAAGAACTGCTGCCACTGCCGAACCATCCCGAGGTACCCGTTGTTGAGCACCGCGACTTTTATGTTCAGGCCGAACTCTTTTATGGTCGCAAGCTCCTGGATGTTCATCTGGAAGCCGCCGTCGCCCGCGATGACCCATACTGGCTCGTCGGGGTACGCGAACGCGACACCCATCGACGCCGGAAGCGCGAAGCCCATCGTGCCGAGGCCGCCGCTGGTGATGTGGCTGTTTTGCTTCGTGAACTGGAAGAACTGCGCCGCCCACATCTGATGCTGCCCCACATCCGTGACGAGCCGCATCTCCGGGCCGGAGGCTTCTTTTATGGCCTCTATGATCTGGATGGGGCCGTACTTGCCTCGCGCCGACTCTTCGCGCACCCGCTCCGGCACCTGACTCCGCTCCAACTCCTCGCGCCACTCGCCGCAGCCTTCGGCGTCTTCGGAGGCGTTGTCCAGATGACCGAGAATGGAATGCATAGCGGACTTCGCGTCGGCGGCGATACCGACGGTCGGCTTTATGACCTTGCCAAGCTCCGAGGGGTCCACGTCGATGTGGATGACCTTGGCATTTTGGGCGAACTTGTGGGCCGCGCCCGTGATCCTATCGTCAAAACGCATCCCAACCGCGAACAACAAGTCCGAACGGTCGATGGCCCTGTTGACGCTCGCCTGACCGTGCATCCCCGGCCATCCCAGATACAGCGGATGGTCCTCCGGGAACGCGCTGATACCGAGCAGCGTGGTCACCACCGGAATCCCCGTCCGCTCCGCGAGCAACCGCAACTCCATCTCCGCGCCCGAGAGCGTAACCCCATGCCCGGCCAGAATGAGCGGCCGCTTGGCGTTCCTGAGCAGCATCGCCGCCCGCTCCAACCCCGGCGATTCGACTGGTGCCGGCGCTTCCTTCAACCGGCGGTACCCGTTGTCGTTGCACGCCGCGAACATCACGTCCTTCGGCACGTCAACGAGAACCGGGCCGGGCCTGCCGGAACGGGCGATCTCGAACGCCCGCCGCA
>JACDDK010000226.1 GCA_013817025.1 Rubrobacter sp. | reverse complement strand
GCGCCGACGTTTTCGAGCAGCAGCCAGGGGAAGGAGAGAACCCCGATCACGGCGGTTATGATGCCGCCGGTGCGAAACGAGATGTACTTGGGTGCCAGGTTCGAGAAATCGAACGACGGAGAGACGACGTTCGCGGCCATGTTCGTCGAGATCTGAGCTATTACGATCACGATCATCGCGATTATCAGCAGCGCCGGGATGTCTCCGGTGACCCGCGTTATTACGGCGACCGGGTCCCAGATCGCCTCGTCGAAGACCACGATGGTCGCCGCCGTCACCGCGATGCCGACGAAGCTAAACGCCGTCATCGTCAACGGTAGCCCGATGGCCTGCCCGACGAGTTGTGAACGCTGATTGCGGGCGTAACGGGTGAAGTCCGGGATGTTGAGGGAGACCGTGATCCAATAGCCTACATTGGCCGCCAAGCTCGGCCAGAACAACACCCAAAACGGCGTCTGCCCCTCCTGAAGCCTCGCGGAGTTCGCAAACACCGCCCCAACACCGCCACCCGCCGAGAACCCCCAGACCAGAAGCGCGATGCTTCCCACGATCAACAACGGTGCCGCGAAGGACTGAAAGTATTTAACGCCCTCGATGCCGGTCAGGATAATAACGAGTTGCAGCACCCAGAACACCATGAACATTATGAAGGCGTGACCGGTCACGTTCGCCCAGCCGCCCCACGCGGCGGTCACCAGCGCGTCCAGCGCGAGGCCGCCGAGCCAGGTCTGAATACCGAACCAACCACAGGCCACCAGAGCGCGGGACATCGCCGCGAAGTTCGCGCCCCGGACACCAAACGAAGCACGCACGAAGACCGGGAACGGAATGCCGTACTTCGTGCCGGCGTGGGCGTTCAGGAGCATCGGGATCAAGACAATAATGTTGCCCAAAGAGATAGTGAACAGCGCCTGCCACCAGTTCATCCCGGCGGCCATCAGGCCCGCCGCCAGAGCGTAAGTAGTGATTACGATGGACATCCCGATCCAGAGCGCCGCGATATTGTACGTCGACCACGTCCGCTCCTCCGGCCCCGTCGGCGCGAGGTCCTCGTTATAGAGCGGCGACAGGCTTACCTCCGCCTTGATCCGCGCAAGCTCCGCCGCATCCGACACCCCGAATTCTCCGCCATCCGCTCTTTGCATTGTCCTCCCTTCGAGGTTTCAGGTCTTAGGTAATTGCTTTTGCCGATGCCCGCACCTGATGCCTGGCACCTATTTAGCCCACTGCATCGTCTTCTCCGTCAACCTGTGCAACGCCCGCACCGCCAGTTCGATGTCCTCTTCCGGCGTATCCTCGTCTTTGGTGTGGCTCAGACCCCTTAGAGATTTCACGAAGAGCATCACCGCGGGCATTACGCGCGCCATCTCGGCGGCGTCGTGTAGTGGGCCGCTCGGCAGGCGGTGCGAGCTTCCGGCGACTTCCTCGCACGTCTCTTCGGCGAGCGCTATTAGCTCCTCGTCGAACGGGATGGGCTCTATGCCCCAGACCTTCTCCCATTCGACGGCTACGCCTTCCTCTTCGGCGATGCGCTCGCTGGCTTCTTTTACTTTTGCGAGCATGTCCGCGAGCACTTCCGAGTCTAGGGCGCGTTGATCCAGGGACATCTCACACAGGCCGTTGAAGGCCGTCACGATAGCGGGGCTCACGTTTACGAATCCGGTGGTGGCGCGCACGTCGTCGCGGGCCGCGGCGTCGTCCCGGAAGGCTAGCGCGGAGCGGGCGGCGGCTATGAAGGCGTCTTTTCGGACGTCCATCGGCGTCGAGCCCGAGTGGGCGTGCTGACCGGTAAAGCGAACGACGTGCCGCTCCACACCGAACGTACCGAGCACCGCGCCGAGCGGCAGCTTTAGCCTTTCGAGCACCGGTCCCTGCTCTATGTGAAGCTCCAGGTACGCGGCGGCGTTCTCTAGTTGTTTACCCGCCTCGTTTGCGCGGTCGAGGTCCACGCCATGTTCCCGGACGGCGTCCGGCAACGTTATGCCGTCCCTGTCCTTCAGGCCACGTACGTCGTCGGGCTTTAGGGTACCTGCGGCGGCACCCGAACCGAAGAGGCTGCGTCCGAAACGCGCGCCTTCCTCGTCGGCCCAGTCCACGAGCCGCAAGGTTACGGGCCGTTGTTGCGGAGCCAGGACACGCAGAACTTCGAGCGCGGCGATGGTGTTGAGCGCGCCGTCGAGCCAGCCGCCCTCGGGGACGGAGTCGATGTGGCCGCCGAGGATCACGACTTTCTCGGAGT
>JACDDK010000040.1 GCA_013817025.1 Rubrobacter sp. | reverse complement strand
CGCTCGTACTGGCCGCGCACGGCGTTGTTACGGACATCGTCCTCCGGGATGCGGCGCATCGCCTTCAGGACCTTCACCTTCTCCTCGCGCACGGACTGGGCGTCGAAGGCGACGGGCGGCTCCATCGCGGTGAGGCACAGGATCTGCATGAGGTGGTTCTGGACGATGTCGCGCAGAGTGCCCGCTTCCTCGTAGAACGCGCCTCGGGTGCCGACACCGATGTCTTCGGCGACCGTGATCTGTACGTGGTCCACGTAGTGCTGGTTCCAGAGCGGCTCGAAGATCCCGTTGGCAAAACGCAAAGCCAAAATATTCTGGACGGTCTCCTTACCGAGGTAGTGGTCGATGCGGTAGATCTGGCTCTCCTTGAAGTACCGCCGGATCTCCTCGTTCAACTCCCGAGCGCTTTCGAGGTCCCGTCCAAAAGGCTTCTCCACCACCACCCGCGACCACCCGCCATCCTCGCCGTTATTGAGCCCCGACTCCCCCAGTCGCTCGACGACAGCCGGCACCAACGACGGCGAAGTGGAGAGATAGAAAGCCCGATTCCCCCGAGTCCCGCGCTCGCCGTCCACCTGCTTCAAAAACTTCTTCAGCTCGTCGTAGGACTCCGCCTTCTTGGAGTCCCCGGCGAGGTAGAAGATTCCGTTGGAGAAAGATTTCCATACGTCATCCGAGATCTTCCCCGAGCGATGCTCCTCCAAAGACTTCCGCAACTTCTCCCGAAACTCCTCGTGGCTCATTTCCGTCCGTGAAACCCCGACCACCGCGAACTCCAGCGGCAGCCGCCGTTGCGCCGCGAGGTCGTACAGGGCGGGCACCAATTTACGGGCCGTAAGGTCCCCGGAGGCCCCGAAGATCACCATGACCGCAGGGTCGGGGACGCGGGGCAAGCGTTGTTCGTCTCTCAAGCGGTCAGCCATCAGCTACCAGCCTTCAGCTTTTGGATGGATGACGTGAGCATACGTTTTACCTCCGTCACTTCCTTGGTTAGACGTTCGTGTACGGACTCGCTCTGCAGTTCTAGGTCTCGCACGAGCAGGAAACGGTATTCCAATTCGCTGGCGGAACCGGGCTCGATCCGCAAGAATTGCGGCTGGTTCCGCCTCACCCCCTCTTCCGCAGCCCTCGGCGATGTTGTCCGGGATCGAAGCGCATGAACGCCGCGCCTGGCTAGTCAGCCCGTAGCGTTCCTCCCGAGGAAACTCCGCCGTGTCTCTGTAAGTCTCCATCGTCAACCGCTGCCCCTTTTCCCAAACCTCAAGCTCCCTAAAGTCCTTCAAAAGCAATTCCCCCGGAATCACCGAAAAGCTGATGGCTGGCGGCTGAAAGCCGACCGCTTTATTGCTCTTTCTCCGGGTACTTGGTGCTTGCCTCTTGAATAGCGTGGCCACCGAACTGGCCGCGTAGCGCGGCTATGACCTTCATGGCGAAGGAATCGTCCTGGCGCGATGAGAACCGGGCGAAGAGGGACGCGGAGATTACGTGCGCTGGCACGCTCTGGTTTATGGCTTCGAGGATCGTCCAGCGGCCTTCGCCGGAGTCCTCAGCGTAACCCCGCACGCTGTCGAGGTGGCCGTCCTGCTCGAAGGCGTTCTCGGCCAGCTCCAGCAGCCAGCTTCGGACGACGCTGCCCTGGTTCCACAGGCTGGAGATGGCGCGCAGGTCGAAGTCGTACTGGGATTTCTCAAGGATCTCGAACCCTTCGGCATACGCCTGCATCATGCCGTATTCGACGCCATTGTGGACCATTTTGGTGAAGTGTCCGGCTCCGGCCTTCCCAAGGTACGCATAGCCGTTCTCGGGCGCGAGCGTCTTTAGCGCGGGCTCGGCGTGCTCGTAGGCGCTCGCGTCGCCGCCGACCATCAGACAGTAGCCGACCTGCAAGCCCCACACGCCGCCCGAAGTTCCGGCGTCCAGGAATCGGATGTCGCGTTCCTTGAGCATTTCGGCGCGGCGGATGGAGTCGCGGAAGTAGGAGTTGCCACCATCTATTAGGATGTCGCCGGGATCCATCATGTCGGCGAACTTCAGGAGTGCTTGCTCGGTGATGTCACCGGCGGGGACCATCGTCCAGATCGTGCGCGGCCCATCGCCCGAGAGTTTCTCGACGATCTCCTCCATCGAGTACGCGCCTTCGGCCCCGTCGTTCACGGCCTCGTCTACCGGCTCTTTGGAGCGGTTGCCCGCGACGACCCGATGCTCGCCGCTACGCACAAGCCGGCGCACCATGTTCCCACCCATCCTGCCCAAACCGTAGATCCCTATCTCCACTATCTCTCCCTTCGGTCGAAGCTCTCGGCTCTTCTAGTTTCGCATCTACCGGCGGCCTTTGTTGCCTGTCTCCTCCAACAATTTCTCCGAAGCCGAATAGATCCCGCACACTCCTGTTTAGAGTTGGTTCGCGCCAAGCTCACCTTCAATCTACCCCGAGGTCGAGTTCCGTAACGTTCGTGGCGCGTGGTGTTTGCTTGTAAACCGAATTACGCATAGAATCAGGTCATGCGGAGTCTAAGACGCGAGGGCGGAGCTATGAGCGTGGCAACTCGGGATAGCGGCGAGGAGTCTTCGAGTACCAGGCTTCGGGTCTTGATCGTGGAGGACTCCAAGGACGACGCGCTGCTGTTGCTAAGGGAGTTGCGGCGTGGCGGATATCACCCGGATTTCGAGCGGGTGGATACCTACGCAGGCATGGACGAAGCTCTGGAGAATCGGGAGTGGGACCTGGTGCTCTGCGATCACTCCATGCCGACGTTTAGTTCGTCCGCGGCGCTGGCGTTGTTGCGTGAGAAGGGTTTTCTGGACCTGCCCTTCATCATAGTCTCCGGGCGCATCGGCGAGGATGCGGCGGTCTCCGCGATGAAGTCCGGGGCGCACGACTACATCATGAAGGACAACCTCGCCCGCCTGAACAGCGCCATCGAGCGCGAGCTGCGGGAGGCCGTGGAGCGCAGGGAGCGCCGGCGGGCCGAGGAGAACCTGCTGAGGAGCGAGCGCGGCCTGGCGGCGGCGCAGAGGATCGCGCGCCTGGGCAACTTCGACTACCACACCGACCGCAACGAGGCGATCTGGTCCGACGAGCTGTTCCGCGTCTGCGGCCTGAGCCCACAACAGTTCGTCCCGACGTACCGCTCTTTCCTGCACGTCGTTCATCCCGAAGACCGGGACATTGTCCGAAGGGCCGTCCGCGAAGCCCTGTACGACGAGCAGAGCAACACCGTCGAGTACCGTATCGTGCGTCCGAGCGGCGAGACTCGCATCGTCCAGACGGCCTACGAAGTACACCGTGACGCCGAGGGCCGGGCGGTTCGGCTCACGGGAACCGTGCAGGACATTACGGAGCGCAAAGTCGCCGAGGCGGCGCGGCTGAGAGCCGAGGAGAAATACCGCTCCATCTTCGAGAACTCCGTGGAGGGCATCTTCCAGACCACGGCGGAGGGAAGGCTCGTTACGGCGAACCCCTCGCTGGCCCGCATGTTCGGATACAGGGACGCAGAGGATCTACTCTCCAGTGTCGAAGGGCGACTCGTCGAAGGGCGACTATACGACGAACCCGAGCGCCGGGTGGAGTTGCTCGATCTCGTGCGGCGCACCGGCTCGGTATCGGGCTTCGAGGCGCGGATGCGGCGCAGGGACGGTGGCGCTTTCTGGGTGTCCATCTCCGTGCGGGCCATTAGGGACGACGCGGGAGAATTGGCGGGACTCGAAGGCACGGTCGAGGACGTCACCGAGCGCCGACGGGCGGAGGAGAACCTGCGCGAGATGCGCGAGGCCGAGCGGCGGCGTATTGCGCGCGATCTCCACGACGAAGCCCTGCAAGACCTCACCCACGCCCTCCAGACCACGCAAGTAATGAAGCGGATCGCAAAGACGTCCGGCAAGCCCGCCACCGATCCGAAACTCGAAGAGGTGACCGACGCCCTCAAGCGGGCGGTGGGTGGCTTGCGAGCCGCGATCTACGACTTGAGAGTCGAGGGCTACGCGCAACGGTCCTTCCGCGAGGCCGTCGAGGCTCTAGTGATGATGCACCGCAGGATCTCACCGGAGTGCGACTTTGATCTCTCGGTGTCGGGGGACGAGGAGCACCTCTCCGCAGCACTCTCGAAGGCGGCGCGCGGGGATCTCCTACGTATCATCCAGGAGTCGCTCGCCAACGTCCGGCGGCACTCGGGGGCGAGCCACGCGAAGGTCTCCGTGGGACTCGACGAGGAGACCGTCTGGGCCGAAATCTCCGACGACGGGGAGGGATTCGACTATCAAGCGCCCCCCGGCATGGGTATGACCGGGATGCTGGAGCGCGCCTCGGTCCTTAGCGGAAGGATCGAATTCCGGGACGCGCCCGGCTCGGGGACCACGGTTCGCTTCGAGGCCCTCAGATCCTCGCTGCCCAGCGACGACCTCGTCCCGTAAAGCATCCACCCGAGCGCCTTCCGGCGTCAGGGCTGGTATATTCAGTCGGGGTTATCGTCGCGTTCGTGGCGTGAGGACGCACCCTTCGGGAGGCTATGGTTGAACCGGGTAATGTTAGTCGAGGACCATGCTTCGTTCCGGCAGACGCTCGCGTTCGTGCTGGACGCGGAGCCGGACTTCGAGGTGGCGGCACAGGCGGGATCCCTCTCCGAGGCGCGGGTTATCGCGTCGGGGGGCGACTTCCAGGTGGACCTCGCGGTCGTGGACCTAAATTTGCCCGACGGTGAGGGAACCGAGTTGATCCGGGACCTTCGGGCGGCTAACCCGTCCTTCTCCGCGCTCGTCCTCACGGCTAGCATGGACCGTGACGACTTCGCGCGCACGGTCGAGGCGGGTGCGGCCGGAGTACTCCACAAATCCGCCGACCTTGACGAGATCCTGGACGCCGTGCGCCGGTTGGCGGCGGGCGAGATACTGCTCTCAACCACCGAGGTTATCGATATGCTCCGCCTGGCCGCCCGCACCCGCGAGCGCGAGAACGAGGCGCGCCGGGCTATCGAGAAACTCACCCCCCGCGAATTGGACGTCCTGAAGGCGTTGTCCGAGGGTCTTAGCAATAAGGAGATAGCGGCGCGGTTGCACATCTCCACCGAGACCGAGCGCAGCCACATGACGAATATCCTCTTCAAGCTCGGGGCGCACTCGCGGTTGCAAGCCCTGCTGTTCTGCGCGCGCTACGGTATCGTCGAAATCTCCTAGAAATCGCTACTCATCGTCGGACGGATTCTCGTTCCAGTCGAGCCAGTACCAACCGAGGTGGCGCATAGCCTCGGAGAATTTCTCGTAGTTATCCGGCTTGGTCACGTAGGAGTTCGCGCCCCGCCGGTATCCTTCGACGATGTCGTGATGCTCGTGGGACGAGGAGAAGATGATGCTCGGCACTAGGCTCGTCCGCTCGTCGGAGCGCAGACGCTCCAGGATCTCCAGGCCGTTCATACCCGGCAAATTCATGTCTAGCAGCACGAACTCGGGCATCTCGTTGGTGTCGCGGCCGGCGTGAGCGCCCTCGCCCATCATGTAATCGAGCGCCTCGCCGCCGTTGTGAGCGATCACAAGCTCCTCCAACTCACCCATGATGCCGTGCTTCTTGAAAGCCCGCACCGTCAGGGCTACCTGATCCTCGTCGTCCTCGACCATCAGTATGGTCTTGCCCATTCCGCCCCCTCGAAACTCTCGGCGTAGCAGCACTCGTAGCATACTGCACCGGAGCCTATCCTGTCCCGAGGCGAGAAAATACTCCGAAAGATAGCGCATTTGGAGGATGCCAGCCTGCGGTGGAGCGAATATCCTGAAGTAGTCGTCCGGCGTGCGACCGGCGATCCGCACAGGTCGAGTATAAGGAGGTATGGATATGCAAGAACCACGAAACCACGAAGGAGAGCACGGGACCCCAGGAGGAGAATCTCGGCCCCTGTTCGGCGGGGACACCAGCAGCCATCGCCCGCGAAGCTCGACCGGCGGCATGGGTGGACCATCGGGAAGCGTAAGCGCCTCGGATGAGAGGTTATGGTCCACACTCTCGCACGTGAGCGTTCTGGTGGCTCCTATTGGAGCCCTGATCATCTGGCTCATCTACAAGGACAAGTCCCCGAGGATTCGCTTCCACTCCCTGCAAGCCCTCTGGTATCAACTGGCATGGGTCATCCTGTTCACCGTTTATTGGGTGATATTGACGCCGGTGCTTACGGCGATCACCCTGGGCTTTGGTCTCCTAATTCTCGCCCCTCTGGGATTTCTCTTGCTATTGGTTCCTCTCGCCCACGGTGGTTACGCCGCTTACAAGGTCAGCCAGGGCGAAGACTACCGATACCCGTTCGTCGCCGATAAAATTAGTGGCGGCGGCATGAGGGCTGCGTAACTTCAGCGCGCTCGCGGAGCGTGGGGTACGATGTTACTTATGAGCGATAAAGTTATTTTGCTAGTCGAGGACAACCCCGACGACGAGGCGCTCACCCTTCGGGCGCTGAAGAAGAACAACGTCGTCAACGAGGTAGTCGTGGCTCGTGACGGCGTCGAGGCGCTCGATTTCCTGTTCGCGACCGGCTCCTACGCCGGTCGCGACGCCACCGACATTCCTCAGCTAGTGCTCCTGGACCTCAAACTGCCGAAGATCGACGGCCTGGAAGTCCTAAAACGCCTGCGCTCCGACGAACGGACGCGCCTGCTGCCCGTCGTGATCCTGACCTCATCCAAGGAACAACAGGACATGCTCGACGGCTACGGCTTCGGCGCGAACTCATACATCCGCAAACCCGTGGACTTCGCCCGGTTCGTCCAGGCCGTCGAACAACTAAAGCTCTACTGGCTGGTCCTGAACGAACTACCGGCCAGAATGGGATAGCTTTTTCGATGACGAAGTAGGGACGGCGCAAACCGCCATCCCTCCTCCAAGTCTTTTCGGAAGTCCAGACTTCCGGCTAGAACGGGATATCGTCGAAATCCTCCTCGTTGATGTCCACGTCGCCCCGCTGACCGCCCTGCTGAGCACCCTGCTTAGCGCCCTGACGCTGTCCACCGCCGCCGCCTTCGGAGTCGCTGCGGCCGCCGAGGAACTGAACGTTGTCGGCCACCACGTCCACTTTGTTCCTTTTGGAGCCGTCTTTGGCTTCCCAGGTACGGAACTGGAGCTTGCCTTCGACCAGGATCGGGTCGCCCTTCTTCTTGTAGTTGGCGATGGTCTCGCCCAACTCGCGCCACGCCGTGATGTCGAAGAAGTCGACTTCCTCGCTCTTGGAACGCACGCGGTTTACCGCCAACCCGAAGTCGCAGACCGGAATGCCGCCGCTCGTAAAACGCAACTCGGGATCCCGCGTCAAATTCCCCGCCAAAACCACCCGATTGAAACTAACCATCCGTTTCCTCCTCTTCTTGCCGTCCGTCTCAACCAGTCTACAGAACTATTTTCGTTTCTCAAGTACTAAGTCGTAAAAAGTTGTTTAGTTTATCCAACAATGGTACTGTCCGGTGTATGGAAGAGTATTTATCGAGTGGCGAAGTATCGAAGATACTGGAGGAGCGCGGGGTGATGAGCGCCCGGACGTTTCCGAGTTACGTGTCTATTCGGGCGTGGGATCTTGGACGGATACCGGCACCGGACGCGCTGATCGGGCGTCGGTTCTATGGTTGGCGCAGAAGCACTATAGAACGGTGGTTGTGGGAGCGTGGGAAGCTCGACGCCGAGCCGGAAGAGCAAACACCGGCGTAGAGGAAAAGTTTGGGTCAGGGTTTCGTTACGGCGACGTCCACGTTCTCGTTTTTTATCGTGACGATCACATCTCCATGCTCGTCGTTGCGGAAGACCTTCGCGCCGTACTCTTGAAGGCGGCTCAGGGTCTCGGGCGTTGGGTGGCCGTAGGAGTTGTCCGCGCCGACCTGGATGACGGCTATCTTGGGTCTAAAGCGGTTCAAAAAGAGCGGCGTCGAAGAGGTATTGGAACCGTGATGTGTTACTTTCAAGACCGTTAGAGGACC
>JACDDK010000039.1 GCA_013817025.1 Rubrobacter sp. | reverse complement strand
AGCAGGGCGCGCACGACGGTCTCCGCACCACCGACCACGCGACCGATCGCGGACATCCGGCAATGAACCATCGCCACCCCTCCGGGCTCCAACCCGAGCTTCTCCAGGTCCCGAGCGAGCCGCGAACACGCCACCAACATGTCCCACATGGTAGCAGGAGTGTCGAACGCAGACTAACACGAACGACGGCGAGGCTTGGGCGACGAACTTTTCTTTCATCTTCGGTACACGGGGGAGTCGCGTACTTCACCAGGAGGTTCGGAACGAACCGGCACTTTGAGAAACGCCGGTTCGATTTGTTCGAGAAACGCCGTAAACGCTACTTCTCCACCCAATCGCCGTTTTCGTTCTTCTCGTACTTTCCGCTCGACGGCCCCCCACGCGACGCGGTGGGCGCGGCTCTCCTCGCCGTACTGCTCCTCGGCGAAGTCGAAGGCTTTCTTGTAGATTTCCTGGGCGTGCTTGGGCAGGTTGTTCTTTACGCCGTTGGGCGGTTGCGTGATCATCTTGTACGGCACATCGACCTACTCTGCGCCGTGCGGTCCACTTCTTTTTCCCCTGATTCCCATACGCCGTAACCTGTATCCTAGGAAAAATGGTCCCAGCCGGACAATCCTTCGACGGGCTGACCATTTCGCAGAAAAACGGGGCCACCGCTTTCGGTCATCTCCCCGATGACGGTCAGGGGGAGATCCAGGCTTTCGCGCAGCGCCGTTATTACTTCCTCGGGCGCGCAGATCAACAACTCGTAATCCTCCCCACCCGTGGCCGCAAGCTCCTCCGCATCCCGGTTGAAGGAAGCCGCCGCCTCCCGCGTATCCCCGGCGATGGGCAGCTTCTCTAACTCGATCCGACATCCAACCCCACTCGCCTCGCAGATTCGCCCGGCATCCGTGGCGAGACCGTCGGAGAGGTCGAGCATCGCCCCAACCCCGAGCCGCGCCGCCATCCTCCCAGCCGCGACCCGCGGCTCCGGTCGCAGGTGCTTGCGGACGAGGCGTTCGGGCTCTCTAACTCCTTCTTGCAGAGCCAGCAGACCGGCGGCGGACGCGCCAAGTTCGCCGGTCACGGCCAAAATGTCGCCGGGACTCGCGCCAGAGCGCAGGACGGGCGGAGCGGTCAGCTCGCCGAGGATGGCTACGTCCACCGTGAGGGCGGCGGCTCGGGTGGTGTCGCCCCCGAGCGGGTAGACGCCGAACTCCGCACACGCCCGCATCACGCCCTCCATGCAGCGCAGCGTGGTCTCCGAATTGTCCGCGCCGCCGGAGACGAGGATGAAGCGTGGGGTGCCGCCCATCGCCGCCACGTCCGAGACGTTGACCGCGACGGCCTTGTAGCCAACGTCCTCGGGGGTGGCCCAAGAGTCCTCAAAGTGGTGGCCGGAGACTAGCATGTCGGCGGCGGCAACCCAATCGCGGTCTCCGAGACGCAGGACGGCGCAGTCGTCGCCGACGCCCACTATTACCTCCGGCGGCGCACCGGGCAGGCGCTGGGAGATCCGCTGGATCACATCGAGCTCGTTCATCCTCGCGTCTTATCCTTGCGGAACCAGCTTCGGGGATCCAACCGCCGCCGATAACACGAAGCAATCTCCCGCCCGAGAAAGAACGCCGATACCCAGAACACGACTTCGGCGGCTCCCGCGAACCCCGGCGCGAGCCAGACCTTCACCGCCGTCGCCAGCGGCAAGAACGGCACCACCAGAGCCGCCGTCCACAGCACAACCGGCACCACCAAAAGCAACGTGAAATAGAGCCACGCCCGACCCCGAGGCGCGCGTTCGGCGGTTTTTTCGGGCGACTCTGCCCACTGCTTCGTAGGCTGCTTCTCGCTCACCGCCGCATTCTACCTATCTCCGTCCACAGTACGTCCGACTCTTCGGAGGTGTACCACGTGCGTAGCTCGCGCCACTCATCCTCGGTAGCCCAGACAAACGAGTCGTGGGCAGCGTCCTCCATTCGGACCTCGCCTTCGGAGTAGCGAGCTAGAAAGCCGACGCCCGCGTAGAAGTCCCGGTCGTCCGGGGCCTTCCAGGGTTCGACCCGCGTCCACCACGCCGCCTCCAACTTCGCCCGCAGGCCGGTCTCCTCGTACAGCTCGCGCCGGGCGCAGGACTCGAAGCTCTCGCCGGGCTCGATGGTGCCGCCGGGGTTCTCCCAGAGGCCCGCGGGCGGTTTGCGGCGGCGCATGAGGAGCGCGCGCGGCTCGTTCCACTCGAAGTCCACGATCACGGTCCCCGCGCCCAGTATCGCCGACACTGGACCACCGTCTGGGAGCTCGGGTGGTGGTTCTGGTGCCGGACCGGGCTCGTCAGGCAAGGACCGCAACGATCCGGCGACGCGCTCGATATTCTCCCGGCTCCACCAGCTTGGGAGATCCAACCATTCCTCCAATGTCACCCAACGGCAGTCCAGGTGCTCACTGGAGAGCCGGATTTCCCGAGCGCCAACCTCCGCACCCACGCGGGCTGCGTAGGTGACGGCGGCTAAAGCGCCGCCACCGGGGCGCTCGCCAACCCAGGTAGCCAGTATTTTTTGCGGAGCGACGAGCATACCGGTCTCCTCGTACAGCTCGCGCACGGCGCCTTGCCCAAAACCCTCGCCAGGCTGGAGACGACCGGCGGGTGGTTCCCAGGTTCCGGTGGTTCGTTGGAGAACAAGCATCCGTCCGTCGGGCCGGACGGGCAGGATACCCGAGACGAGATCCGCCCTCACGCCAAAGCCCTCACGCTAACGCGGCAGCAGGCCGCGCAACTCGCGGGCGGCGGCCTCCGGGTTGTCGGCGTCCAAAACGGCCCGCACCACCGCGAAGCCGTGAGCTCCCGCCCCGGCCACTTCCGGCGCGGTGTCGAGCGTCACGCCTCCTATGGCGAACCACGGCACGGATAGCCCCTCGCGGGCGAGCGCCCGGATAAAGTCCAACCCCGCGACCTGCCCTTCGGGCTTGGTGGGCGTCGCATAGACTGCTCCTACGCCGAGATAGTCCGCTCCATCCTTCACGGCGGCGCGAGCCTCTTCCAAGCCGCCGGCGGAGCGTCCTATTACCGTATCCAGGCCGAGGGTGGAGCGGGCCTGGGTGGTTGTGGCGTCGTCGCCGCCGAGGTGGATGCCATCCGCGCCGGAGAGTCGTGCAAGCTCGATGTCGTCGTTGACGGTAAAGAGCGCGCCGCCACGCTCGCAAACCTCTCGAAGCTCTTCGGCGAGTGGCCGCAGCTCTTCGCGGGTAGCATGTTTGTCTCGCAGTTGCACGATGTCCACGCCACCCCGCACACCGGCGGTTACGCGCTCTACGAGGTCCGGGCGCGGGTCGGTGACGAGGAGCAGGCGAGCGTTTGCGAGGGCTTCTTTGGGATTCATGTATCCACCTTTCTTGGCGGCCAGGCTAGCACGTCGAGGCGGCGGGAATAGTGTAGTAGCGGTTGAGTGTCAGGGAGCTTCAACCCGATCTGGCCGGTCATCTCCAGCGTCTCCACCTCGACCTCGGCCCTCTGGAGCGGCCACAGCCGATGATGCACGTCCCCGCGCCGGACCCGCCCGCGCCCATCCGCGGAGTATAGACAGTAACGCTCGGTCAGGAAGTTCTCGATGGAACCTGCGCCGTGTTCCTCAGCGTTGCCCACGGGCCGATAATGGGCCTCGAAGCGCGCCGGGGGAGCGTTCCGATGCGTGCGGACGCTCCGGTAATGCACTGTATCGTCCCGCTGCTCGAAGGATATCTCCGCGTCGAAGTACGGCAGGTCGAATGTGGCGCGGGCAAGGCGGACGGCGGCTTTGTTGTGGGCGTCGAGGGAGAAGAACCAGATGCCGGGTCTTCCGTTATGTGTGACGTAGGTGCGAAGGTTCAGCTCCGGAAAATTCGAGAGCGACGGCACGGCGGGCAGGAAATGCGGTCGGACGCCGTTCATGCGGAACGGGACGACGGCCAGCCAAGCCGAGCCGTCAAAGGTGTCTATCTCCAGGGCGGGTGGGATGTGGGGCCGCAACCACTCTACCGGGACGGGCCAGTGCATGAACAGCAGGTCGTGCCAGCTCATGCTGATAGCCCACGGGCCGCGCGGGAGCGGGTAGGGGCGATGCTCTCCAAGGCTCAGGACCTTTGCCGGCTCGAACGTCTCTCTCATGGGGTGAAGATAAGCTAATTACGAGCCGGCGTCCAGGAAGGATCGTACAGTTCAGTCGATGGTGCCGGTCTTACGGAGGGCTTTTAGGGCGATGTAGCCGAGGATCGCGCCGGGGATGCTGGAGAGGGCGAAGGCGGTCATCAGCGCGATCAGGCCGCCGCCAGACTCTCCCAGGAACGGCGAGATCAAGACCGCCCCAAGCGTCGCCCCGATCAAAACCGTCCCAACCGGCTCGAAGAACGCAGCCTCGTCCCGGCGCAGGAAACGGTACGCGAGTCCCACGGCTATCGCCCCGAAAGGACTCCCCGGAAACGCGAACAAACTCCCCGTCCCCAGAGAGAACCGCAAGGTTGCGGTGATAAGCGCCGAACCCGCCGCCCACCACGGCCCGAGCAGGACCCCGGCCACGACGTTGATGGCGTGCTGGAACGGGAAGACCTTCGCCCCGCCAACCGGCACGGCGAACGACGAGAGCAACACCCCCATCCCCGCAAAGAGCGCCGCCAACACCAGGTTGCGGGTCGTGATGCGGCTTTGACCTCCGCCGCGAGCGGGATTATCCAACTTCTTCCTCCCTTATCTTTAGTTTGCCTTCGAGCGGATCCGGCTCCGCGGCAAGCGCCGCCAGAGCATCCAAAAAGCGCGGCTCGAAGGTGCCGGGACCATCGGACTTCTCCGCCGCAATCTCTCCAGCGCGCCCGAAGTACGCGAGTGCTCCAGCGACGGTTTCAACGTTCGCTCCTCCGACAGCGGCGAAGCAGCCGATAGCGGCGGTCGAGGCGCAGCCGCTCCCGACGATGCGACCCATGAGGGGATGGCCGTTCTCGATGGCGAGGAGTTTGTCGCCGTCGCTCACATAGTCGGTCGGGCCGGTGGCGGCGACGGTTGCGCCAAGGCTCCGGGCGGCTTTTACCGCGGCGGCTTTCGCGTCGCCGCCGATGCTCTCCACGCCGCGGACTTCGGCCTGCATACCGGCGAGGGTGGCTATCTCCCCGGCGTTGCCGACTATGGCGGCGAAATCTATCTCGGAGAGGAGTTTCTCGGGCATCGTGGTTCGGAAATTAGTCGCGCCCGCGCCTACGGGGTCGAAAATTACCGGTATGTTCCGGCGGTTGGCTTCTTTGCCGGCCCGGATCATGGCCTCTATCCACTCGGGGTCCAGAGTCCCCATGTTGATGACGAGCGCCGAGGCGACCGCCGCCATCTCCTCGACCTCTTCGACCGCGTGCGCCATGACCGGCAAAGCCCCCGTACACAGCGTCACGTTCGCCACGAGGTTTACCGTGACGTAGTTCGTTAGATGATGTACCAGCGGCCGCTCCTCGGCGAGCCTCCGCAGGGTCTCCGGTGCGTTCATTTCCCAACTCCTTTCAGGATTTTACCGAGCGCGTGAACCGGCCCGGCCCCGGCCCCGATCTCCTCTAGCCCATACTCGACGGCCTCCGAAGCGACCGCCCGCGCCCGCCGGGCCGCCCCCTCGACGCCGAATCCCAGCGCCAGAAAGCTCGCCAACGAAGACGAATGCGTGCAGCCCGAACCGTGCGCGGCGTTCTTGGCGTGGATAGGACCTTCAATCTTCGTGAAGCCACTCCCATCGTAGAGCAGGTCCGCGCCGGATGCGGTGTGGCCGCCGGTGATAACGACGGCTGCGGGTCCGAGGGCGTGTAGCGTGACGGCGCAGTCCTCGACGTGGTCCTCGTCGGGGGTTTCGCCGAGCAGGGCGAAGGCTTCGTTGAAGTTCGGGGTGATAGCGGCGGCGAGCGGGAAGAGCTCGGTCTTGTACGTCTCGATGGCATCCGACTCCAAAAGGACGGCCCCGCTCTCGGCGACCATCACCGGGTCGATGACGAGGTTCGGGAGCTTCAGGCGCTGGACGGTCTCGGCGACGGCGGAGATTATTTCGGCGTTGAATAGCATACCGGTCTTCACGGCGTCCACGCCGATGTCCTCGGCCACGGCTTCGATCTGCTCTACCGCCACCTCGGGCGGCAGCGCGTGGATGCCGCTCACGCCCACGGTGTTCTGGGCGGTGGTGGCGACGATGGCGGTCGTCCCGTAGACACCGCAGCGCAGGAACGCTTTCAGGTCCGCCTGAATACCGGCCCCCGCGCCGGAGTCGCTGGTGGCTATGCTCAAGACTTTCTTCACGACGTGGCCTTCGGCAGATACTCGTTGGTCATTACCTCGTCGACCTCGACTTTCTCTTTCAGTACGCCGTTCTCGACGGACCAATCGACGTAAGCTTTCCACTCTTGCGGGTCCTGGTAGCCGATGCGTTCGGCGTCGAAGATGGGGACGGTCAGGTCCAGGGTCTCGGTGGCTACCTCGGGGTCTAGTTCCTCGTTGGCTTTCAACAGAGCTTCGCGGGTGGAGTCGGGGTGATCCAGGGCGTACTGGTGGCCCTTTACCAGTGCGTCGACAAAGTCCCGGACGACTTGCGGGTTCTGTTTTGCGTAGCGGTCGCCGGTTGCGACGACCAACTCGTTGTAGTTGGGTACGCCGACGTCGGGGAGTCTTACGACGTTCGTCTCGAAGCCTTCCTGGGCGAGTTCCACGGCCTCGATGTTCCAGTAAGCGTCCACGACGGCGTCCACGCGCCCGGAAGTAAGCGCGGGTCGCAGGTCGTAGCCGACGTTTACCTTCTCGACGCTTTTGGGGTCTTCGCCGGCCTCGCGCAGCACGGTATCTATGACGGCGGTCCCGAAGGATTGGCCGGCGTAGCCGATCTTCTTTCCGGCGAGGTCTTCCGGTTCTGTTATTCCGGCTTTCTTCAGGCTGATGATCGAGTTCAGGGGTTCTTGCATGATCGCCATGACCGATTGGACGGGGATGTCCCGGATGGCGGCGTTGGTCATCTCGTTCTCGTAGGAGACACCGAACTCGCTGCGCCCGGCGGCCACCAGTTGCAGGACCGAGGCCGGGTCCGAAGGCTGACGGATCTTGACGTCGAGTCCAGCGTCGTCGAAAAATCCCTGTTGTTGCGCCGCGTAGATCCCGGCGTGGTCCGCATTCGGATACCAGTCGAGCGTGAGCGTTACTTTCTCAGGTCCATCGCCCTGATTCGAAGCCGCACCACACGATACGAGCGCGGCGCACAGGGCGCAGACGAGCAGAAGCATTGCGGTCTTTCTCAAGATACCTCCCATAGATAATTTTGGACGGACGCCGAAGGGCGAGTTGCGTCGTGAGGAGGGGTTACGGGATGGTTTCCATGAGGTTCACTCCCTTCCGGTGGAATTACCCACATCAGGTTCAAAGCGTCTCGGCTCTCGCCGACTCTCAGCCGCCCTCGGGAGGGGGCTCCGCCGTGTATTGCCGTGCCGGGTCCAGCATAGATGGTCATGCGTCGCGCCGCAACGTCCAGGGGGCGAGCAGGCGCTGGGCGAGCGTGACGGCGAGGAACAGAGAGACGCCCATCGCGGACAAGAGGGCGATCTCGGCGAAGAGGCGCGGGGTCTCGAACTGATTTTTGTCCTGGATCATTAAAAACCCCAACCCCTCGCTCGACCCGACCCACTCCCCTATAACCGCCCCGACGACGCAGTAGGTCACCGCGAGGCGCAACCCACCGAAGACGAACGGCAAGGCTCCCGGCGCTTCGACCATGAAGAACGTCTTGCGGCGACTCGCGCCGAAGGAGCGCATCAGGCGGAGCAAGTCAGGGTCCGTGGCCCGCAGGCCATCCACGACGGAGACCGTGATCGGGAAGAAGCAGAACAGTATAACCACGAGCACTTTTGGAAGCGATCCGTACCCGAACCACGTCACGAGCACGGGTGCCACGGCTATGACCGGCAGCGTCTGTGAGGCCACGAGCCAGGGGTACAGTGACCGCTCCGCGAGCGCCGACCGG
>JACDDK010000225.1 GCA_013817025.1 Rubrobacter sp. | reverse complement strand
TTCGTGGCCGACGTTCCGTGCGGCGCTACCTGCCGAAAGCCGTGCCGGACTCAGCCGTCGAGCTGGTGCTCGAAGCCGCGAGGTGGGCACCCTCGCCGCACGGTCGCCAACCGTGGCGCTTCGCCGTCATCACCAAGAAAGAATCAAAACAGCGCCTCGCCGACGCGATGGGGGAGGAGTGGCGAGCCAACCTGCAAATGGACGGCCAGAGCGCCGAAATAGTCGAAAAGCGTCTCGAAGGCTCCCGAAACCGGCTGCTGGACGCTCCAGTGCTGATAATGCTCTGCCTCTACCTCGAAGACCTCGACGTCTACCCGGATGAGGATCGCCAGCGGAACGAGACCACGATGGCGGTGCAGTCTGTAGGCGCGGCGGCCCAGAACGCGCTGCTCGCCGCCTATGACCTCGGCCTGGACGCCGGTTGGATGTGCGCCCCGCTCTTCGTTCCGCAAAAAGCCGCCGAAGCCCTCGGGCTTAGCCCGAAGCTCGTTCCGCACGTGCTGCTCACGCTCGGATACGCGGACGGCGACCCGCCGAAGCGCCGCTCGCGCAGGCCGCTCGACGAACTGGTCATCTACCGGGACTGAGAGTAGGCGCGCTCCGGTGTGCCGTAGAGCGTGGTGCGGCGGCGGGGGGTGCGTCCGATCTCCGTTATCATCCGCTCCAACTCCTCCGGCAGCATCTCCTGACCGTGGTCCGCGCCTGCGGCCCGCGAGATGCTCTCGTTCATCAAGGTGCCGCCAAGGTCGTTACACCCGGCCTGCAAGCACAGCTTCGCGCCTTCTTCGCCGAGCTTGACCCAACTCACCTGCACGTTGTCTATGTATCCGTGCAACGCGATACGCCCGACGGCGTGCATCTTTACCGTCTCCGCGAGGGTCGGTCCCCGGCGACTCAGCCCCTGCAAGAAGAGCGGTGCGCCCATGTGGACAAACGGCAGCGGCACGAACTCGGTGAAGCCGCCGGTATCGGCCTGAATGTCCCGCAGCACCATCAGGTGCCGCGCCCAGTTTATGGGGCCGTCAACGTGGCCGAACATTATGGTCGTCGTCGAAGAGAGGCCGGTGGCGTGGGCTTTCCGCATCACCTCGGCCCATTGGGCGGTGTTGATCTTGTCGGGGCAGATGATCTTGCGGATGTCGTCGTCCAACACCTCCGCCGCCGTCCCCGGCAACGTTCCCAACCCGGCTTCTTTGAGTTCCACCAAAAATTTCTCCACCGGGATACCCAGAGTCTGAGCCCCCTGCCAGACCTCCAGCGGTGTGAAGGCGTGGACGTGCATCTCCGGCACCTCGTCTTTCACCGCCCGCAGATAATCCAGATAGTTCTGGCCCGTGAAACTGCCATGGATGCCCCCGACCATGCACACTTCGGTGGCGCCCTTATCCCACGCTTCCCGAGCCCGCCACGCGACCTCCGCTGTATCCAACAGGTACGGGTCGCCGCGCAGGTTCAGGGACTTCGGACCCTTGCTGAAGGCGCAGAACCGACACCGGAAGTAGCAGAGGTTGGTGTAGTTGATGTTCCGGTTCACGATGTAGCTGACCTCGTCGCCGTTTACCGCCTGGCGCAACTCGTCCGCTACCCGGCATAACTCGGACATCTCCGTGCCGCGCGCCGTGAACAGAATGGCTATCTCGTCTTCGGTGAGGTCGCGCTCCCCGGCCCCGGCGAGTGCCCGCGTGAACTCCCGCCGCATCTTCGAGGGACGCAAGCCTCTTATTTCCTGGACATCCGACTCCGGCAAGCTCTCGGTCGTGCCCGGTGCCCAGTCCGAGGCGCGCACGAGCCCCGAGGCGTCTTGAGCCGCGAGCACTCGCGAGCGTAGCGGTGTCGCGAGCCATTTCTCGACGTTCCGCGCGTAGCTCGGGTGCAGGGCGAGGCGTTCGAGGAGTAGGTAGCCTTTGGAGGCGGTGGCGCGTTCCAGATCTTCGAGGTGGGGCCAGGGGCGTTCGGGGTTGACGTGATCCGGGGTGACGGGCGAGACGCCGCCCCAGTCGTCGATCCCGGCGTCGATGTACCGCGCATAAGGCGGCGTCCCGTTGCTCCCGGCCTCCGCCAGATTCGGCGGTGCCTGCACCGTCATCTCCACCGGCAAGATCAACCGCGCAAGCGCAATGGTCGCCAGCATCTCCGTCTCCGAAGGTTCCGGCGAACGGGCCATGAGCGTACCCGGCTTGGCCCGGAAATTCTGGACGATGCACTCCTGAATGTGGCCGTGGCGTTCGTACTGCTCCCGGATAGCGAGGATGGTCTCCACC
>JACDDK010000224.1 GCA_013817025.1 Rubrobacter sp. | reverse complement strand
GGCTGCTCTACCACTGAGCTACCCGGGCTTACTGGACTTCAGGTTGCAGGTATCAAACTTCAGATACTCCAACCACCCGCCTTCTATATTATCGCTACTTCGCCGACCCGTCCTCCAGCAAGCGAGACTTCGGTCTTGGGCCTCGAACCTAGTCCAGTTTTCGGCGTAGTTCTTCTAGTTGTCGCAGGGCTTCGGGGGTTAGGTGGTCGACTACGCGCAATTTGCGGGGGCGGGTTGGGGCGTGGGTTACGGCGGGCAGTTCGTCCATTAGGTCCGCGAACTCGCGGGGGGTGGCCCGGACGGCGCTGCGGGCGAGGGCGGCGCGTTGCAGGGCGAAGTCGGCGGTGTAGAGCGTGATCTCACCGCGCACAGTGTTGAGCAGGCGCTCTATGATGTCGTCGGCGGACTCGCCGGGACCGCTGTAGATGGTCCGTACCGCTCCCCCGGCCAGCAGGGTCTCGCGGCGCGGCTCCGAGCTTCGAGGGGCGTCGAAGACTACTATGATCTCGCGTCCTGTCCAGCCCGCCGCTTTCAGGGTGTCGTTTATTAGCAGTTCGCGGGCTTGATCGAAGCTCTCGGCGACCCGGTAGCGGTCGAGCGCCCCGACTATGTTGTAGGCGTCGAGGATCAAGGTCATACCCGCCGCCGCCTCGCCTCGTACAACAATACCGCCGCCGCGACCGACACGTTTAGCGACTCGACCGCTCCGAGCATCGGAAGGGACACCGCCCCATCACACCCCTCCCGCACCAGCCGCCGCACACCCCGTCCCTCGCTCCCGAGCACCAGCGCCACCGGCCCCGATAGATCGAGTTCGCCGTACGGCGTCCCACCCATCTCGGCGGCGTAGACCCAGACGCCGGTCTCCTTCATCCGGTCGATGGCCCGGCGCAGGTTCGTCTCCCGCGCCACACGCACGTGCTCGCTCGCACCCGCGCTCGCCTTGACGGTCGTCGCGGTTACCCCCACGGAACGGTCTTTCGGGATCACGACACCGCTCGCCCCCGCGCCGTCGGCGGCGCGCAGGACGGCCCCGAGGTTGCGTGGGTCCGTCACTTCGTCGAGCACGACGATTAGCGGGACCGGATCGGACAGGATCTCCGCGAGTCCCGAGTACGGATACGGCTCGACCCGCGCCACAACCCCCTGATGCACCCCACCCCGCGCGAGTTCTTCGACCTGCTGGCGGGACGCTCTACGGACGGGTACGCCGTGAAAACTCGCGGCCTTCGCTACCTCGTCGTCGCCCACGGCGTCCAGGATCTCGAAGACCTTCCGGCGACCGCTTCGTAGCGCCTCGGTCACGGGTCGGATGCCGTAGATGAACTCCTGTTTCAACTACCGGCGGCTCACGAAGGGACCTTTGGGTGTGTCTGCGACGAGCCAACCCTCTGCGTACAATTCGTCACGCAACCGGTCAGCTACGGTCCAGTCTTTCGCTTGCCTAGCTTTTTCCCTCTCGGCAGCTCGGCGCACGATCGCCTCGTTAGGCCGTTCGTAAGGTGCCTCTTCGTGCCAAACTTGTACGCCGTTCACGTAACTTGCGAACTCCTCAGCGAGGTCGAAGCCAAAGACGGCGGTCGTGACTCCCTCTAAGGCTTCCGAAAGGGAAGCAAACTCGCGCACGGATTCGAGGCGGATGGACGTTTCGTGTCCAGCACGACGAACCGCTTCGAAGAGTGCAGCGATAGCTTCAGGCGTGTTGAAATCGTCCCGCATCGCGGCATCGAAACGTTCGCGTAGCTCGGCAGCTAGTTCGTCGGAAAGCTTGGAGGAACTCATCGAGCCGGAAATGTCCCGATGGAAGCGTGAAAGCCGCACGTAGGAGCGACGTTTCTCTTCCAGTATGGGCTCGGAGTAGTCTATGGGTTGCGAGTAGTGGCTCTGGAGCAGCCACATCCGAACGGCGTTGCGGCCGTGGCGCTCAACGGCCTCCTTGATGCCCAGGATGTTGCCCAGGGACTTCGCCATCTTGTCGTCGGCCAGGGTGACCATGCCGTGATGCGCCCAGGCGCGGACGAAAGTGTGCCCTGGATGCGCCGCAGCGCTCTGGGCCAGCTCGTTCTCGTGATGCGGGAAGCGCAGGTCGACGCCGCCACCGTGAATGTCCGCGCCATCGGGCAGGTGCTTCTCGACCATCGCAGAGCATTCTATGTGCCAGCCGGGACGTCCCGGTCCCCACGGGCTATCCCACGAGGGTTCGCCGGGCTTGGACGCCTTCCACAGCGCGAAGTCCAGGGGGCTGCGTTTGTCGGACGCAGTGCCCTTCTCGGTCTCG
>JACDDK010000038.1:7170-8095 GCA_013817025.1 Rubrobacter sp. | reverse complement strand
TGTTCTCCTTCGTAGCCGACTCGTACACCAGTGGCATGGTCACCCGTCGTAAAGCGGTTCCACTTTAATTTTGTATTCTCTCGCGCTGGTGCGCCTCACACCATACGTCGAAAGGTGCAGCGAGGGATGCATAGATCGAGACGTTTACGCTTGTGACTATTGACAGGCACGGTGGCGTAGGCAACTATTGATGCGATCGGCCCCGGACCCTCTATTCCCTTTCCTCACCCATTACCCTTATTTATACGGGCACCGGTTACGGTAACCGGCAAATTATCATCTCGGAGCTCATCCCTCACGACCTTCCCGTCCGGCGTCGGGGTGCTCGCCGAGAGTGCGTCCGTAGTGCGTGGTTTTCGAGCGTTCGCTCCGTAAGCTGCGTTGTGGGGGTCAGAGCGCTTGGGTAGAATTGCTATGTTGTTGTGATCGGGCCCTCCCGGCTGGGAGGATGTAACTCTGAAGGCGGGGTATGGACGGACGCAGCGAAACCGGCGCGGGCATGTTTAGCGGCCCACCAGGAAAAGATGGCTCTAAATGCCCAAACACGCGCCAAAAGGTGCAAGCTTTCGCCGCTGGCGAACACCGAAAAAGAAAAGGCGGCGGGCGAGCCTCCACGGCTCGAACCCGAAGCCTCAAAAAACACCGCGCACCCCGCCGTCGACGCTTGCGCGTCCGGCGAACTTCCGGCCGCCGACTCCTGCCCGGCTGCCCCGATAGCACATAAAGTTACCCGCTTAGTGCTGCTACCTTCCGGTCCTGACACGATTCACGGGGCCTCATTGCCCGAGACCAGGCTATCAACGCCGGCCGCACCGGTTTCAACCAAACCCGGTTCACGCCTCGGGCGGGGAATTAGGCCCTGCTAGGCGATCGCAGGTACAGGGCATCGCCATCTCCCCGCTTAGCGCGGCGGAGGCTAGTGTAC
>JACDDK010000038.1:0-7160 GCA_013817025.1 Rubrobacter sp. | reverse complement strand
TGCGGAATGAGTTGTCAGCCCATGTTGTTGAGGATGCGCCGGATCTTGGTGTCGTAGTCCGGGTCCACCGCCCAAACTCCACTCCCTAGCTGGCTGACCCTTCTCACCCAGTAGCCACGGTTCTCCTGAGCGGCTCGGGCGTCATAGTAGCGGTCGTGCGGCGTGCCGATGGGCCTCTTTCCTGTGTAAGCGGCCATGTGGTTGACGTGCATCCTGACGCCCTGGTATGCGGTGGCGGGGACCTCGAAGTCTTTCGGCGCGTCGCCCACGATGCCGCCTTTCTTGATACCGGCCATGTTCCAGGGGCGGGAGTCGCCGCCGTAGCGGCCGCATCCGGTCTCGACGATGGCCTGCGCCACGAGCACGTCCGGGCGGATGTTTCGTTTTGGGGCCAACTCGTAGTAGAGGGGTATCGTCTTCAGGATGTAGCGAGTGCATCCCGCCGAGCGGGCGTACCGCGTGACTTTGGCGCGGCTGTGGATCGGGGTGCCCAGCATCTTGTCCGGGTTGCGTGTAGAGTCCACCGCGAGAGCCGGTTCGGTCCGCACGCCGGATAATGAAGCCAGTCCTACAGCCAAAAACGTCACCAATAAGATCAGTACGATACGCCGCATAGTTTCCCCCTCGCAACCGGAAGCTCCGGCTATTCGTGATTTATCCATGAAACTCTACATTACTTGTCGGACAATCGGAAGAAAACCTTTAGCGGTGGCACTGTATCAATCTGGCATTCATAGACCAGAGCGGAGAGGGTGGGATTCGAACCCACGAGACGGCTATAAACCGCCTACGCGATTTCCAGTCGCGCTCCTTCGGCCAACTCGGACACCTCTCCTGGTGCGGCGAGGAGAGAGTTTACCAAATCACTCTTCGGGTGCTACTGGCTACGCTCGCGCCGGATGAACAGAAGTGTTCCCGCCACCAGGAAGACGGCGAACATCGCCCCGATCACCCCGAGGTTGAAGAAGGGGTTTGCCAGGACTACGGCGTCGTACTCGCCGGGGCGTCCGATTGCGGGTGAGGTCGACGGCGTAGCGCAGGGGCGAGATGCGGGAGAGTACGTCCAGGGGGAGTGGCAGGACTTGTATCGGGGAGAAGACACCGGCCAGGAAGAACTGCGGAAAGATAACGAACGGGAAGATCTGGTTAGCCGCCCGCTGCGAGCTGATGTTGCCGAGCACGAACACCCCGAACGCCCCGCCCAGCAAACACGCCGCGACGGCTACGGGCAAGAGGCCGACGATCTGGGCGAGGGTCAGCGGGACCCCGATCACGAGCCCAAACAACACCACCACGACACCCTGAACCAGAGCCACGATGGACTCACCGACGATCTTTCCGAGGATGATGGAGTAGCGGGAGATCGGGGACACGAAGATCTCCTGCGAAAAGTCGTTCTCCCGATCCTCGACCAGCGAGATCACCCCCTGCGTAGCCGATAGAAACAACGTCTGCGCGAACACCCCGGTAAACGTAAACACGAGGAAGTCGTACCCCGCCCGATCCCCGATGTTCGCCTGCAAGCTTCCACCCAACACCGCCACGAAGATAACCGGAAAAATGAGAGAAGCTACCAACCGCGTCCTATCCCGCGTGAACTTCGCCACGTCCCGGTAAGCGATGGTCAGAACGGCATTAAATTCCCTCATCGTCGCCGCCCACTATCGAGAGGTATGCATCCTCCAGCGTCGGTGTGTGCAACCGCATCACCGAGAGCGGCGTGACGATGCTCTGCACGACCGATTGCGCGCTCCGACCGTTCAAGTCCACCCGCAGGGGCGAGGCCACCGTGTACGGAATGCCGCGTTCGGATAGCTCGCGTTCGAGGGCGTCGCGGTCCTCGGCGTCGAGGATCAAGTACTCTTCGAGCAGTTCGGTCTTTAGTTCCTCGGGGGTGCCGGTGGAGATTATTTTGCCGCCGTTTATGATGCAGATGGTGTCGGCTTCCTCGGCTTCTTCGAGGTAGTGGGTGGTCAGGAAGATGGTGGTGTCGCTCTCCCCGCGCACCTTGCGGAGGTACTCCCATAGAGCGCGGCGGCTCTGGGGGTCGAGGCCGGTGGTTGGTTCGTCCAGGAAGAGGACTTTAGGGCTGTGGATCAGGCTTCGGACTATCTCCAGCTTCCGCTTCATCCCCCCCGAGTAGGTCTTGACGGGCCGGAACAAGTCCCCCCCGATGCCGAGCACCGCCGACAACTCCTCGACCTGCTCCCGGTACGCCCGAGGCATGAGCCGGTAAGCTGGCCGAAACGGATACAGTCCGTACAGGATCGCATGAAAGCGGATGTTCTCCTCGGCGGTCAGGTTCAAGTCCAGGCTCGGCTTCTGGAAGATGATGCCCAGAGAGCTTCGGACGGCGGCGGCTTCCTTGCCGAGGTCGTGGCCGGATATCCACACGCTCCCGCTCGTGGCGGCGAGGGTTGTAGTGAAGATGGAGATGGTCGTCGTCTTGCCCGCGCCGTTGGGGCCGAGCAACGCGAAGAACTCCCCTTGCGCCACCCCGAACGAGACACCGTCCACCGCGTTCGAGTCCGCGTTCTTGTAGCGTTTCACGAGGTTGTGGACCTGGATGATCTGGGTCGTCATGGGCTCCTCAAGTCTACTGGCGAGTTCGATATTCGGTAGTAGCTAAGCCGCGTCCGCGCCAGGATTCGAGGGCTTTTTCCGCATACGGCGCACCAGAAGCACCACGATCGTGAGCAACATCAGCGCGTGGTTTATGGCGAAGAATTCTCTTCCGTAATATTCGCTGTTGTAGTAGGAGACGGGGCTGGCCCACGTCCAGTCCGTGATGGGCCAGAACAACGGGCGCACGTCGTCCACGTGGGTGAGGAAGTCCATGACCGTGTGGCCGAACCACCCGAGCAAGAACCACAGTAAGACGCGCCGCCCGTCGCGGCGACCGAGCTTCAAAAGCCCGTACACGCCGAGCAATACCACCACAGGCACGGCGGAGTGCAGGGCGCTGCCCGTGGCACCAAACGGACCCGAGAAGTAGATGGCGTCTAGCATCTCCTCGGAGTGCATCGACTCCCAACCACCGCTCACGAACTTCGGGCCGACGTAGTAGACCGTCGCGACGAAGGCCGGCAAATCGGGGAACGCCGCGCCGACGGCTCCGGCTATTCCCGCGGCGCGGCCCGCCTTTACGCCGTGTTTGGCGAGCGCCCAGGTGTAGAAGGCGTGGGAGTAGGTCTCCACGCTAGCGGGGTTTCTCCGGTGCTTCGCGGGTGGCGAGAGGCCGGATCACGGTCCTAGAGGTATGGATGGCTTTCTCGCGCTCGTTGGCATTCTCGCCGCCGTGGACGTTGGCGAGGTCCGCCGCCGTTCGAGTCAGAGCCGGATAATCCCCGTTGCCGTTCTCGATGCGCTCCGCAACGCCCAGCAGCGCCGTGGCCCCTTCCGATCCCGACCCTGCGGAGGTCCTAATCCCGGCAGAGCGCAGGGAGCCAGCGAGGCGCTGGTCCTCGTCGCTGCGGGCGTCGCTCTCCAACGCGGTAGCGAGGGCCGCGGTGAGCGCGGCCGCGTCGGGCGTGACCTCCGGGGCTTTTTCGTCCGGTGCGTCTTCTTCCAACTTGATGTTCTTCATCAGCAGGGCGGCGGCTATAGCCAGGGCTGTGGTCACCAGGATGAGGACGAAACCGCTGTGGACGGCGTCGGAGAGTGCGGTGCGGGCGGTGTCTATTACGCCTTCGAGGAGTTGCGGACCACCGGGGAAGGCGGAGACTTCGCGGGTTAGCGCGTCGCGGGCCTCTTCGCTGACGAGCGCCTGCGGGTTTTCGAGGGCGGAAACTAGCCGGTCGGGGGCTTGTTCGGGGGCGTTGGCTTCGAGGTCTTTCGCGTAGCCGGAGGTTATGATGGAACCTACTACCGCAGTGCCTACGGTTGAGCCCAGAGAGCGGATGAACTGGGTGGCGGCGGTCGCCACGCCCAGCAGTTCGCGGCCTACGATAGTCTGTACGGCCAGGGTTGCGGTCGGCATTATGAGGCCCAGGCCGAGCCCCGTTACCGTCAGATATACGGCGACGGTGCCGGTCGAGGAGCCGGTGCCGAGCGTGGTCAAAAGGTAGACGCCGAAGGTCATCATCGCGGCGCCGAAGATGGTGAACGGCTTGACGCGCTTTACGCGGGCGATGATCTGGCCACCTATCACCCCAACGGCGGTCATGGCGAACACTAGTGGTGTGAGCACCGTGCCGGAGTTGGTCGCGGTCTCGCCGAGGACGCCCTGCACGAAGAGCGGCGTGTACAGGATTATGCCGAACATCCCGACACCGACCAGGAACATCAGCAGGGCCGCCGAGGTGAACGTCCGGCTCTTGAACAGGGAGAGTGGGATGATCGGCTCGATGGCCCGCAACTCTATCGGGATAAAAGCGGCCAGCAAAATAGCGGAGACGATGAAGCCGTAGACGACGCGCTCGGCGCTCCAGTCGTATCCCTCGCCAACCCACGAGAGGGCGAGCAAGAGGGCGACTACGGAGGCGGTGATGGTGACCGCACCGGGGTAGTCGATCCTGACGCTGCGGCGCGTGGCGGATTGGCGCAGCACGACCGGCAAGACGAACAGCGAGATCACCCCGAGCGGGATGTTGATGTAGAACACCCACCGCCAATCGAGGTTGTCCGTAAGCCAACCGCCTAAAGTAGGCCCAATAACGCTCGAAAGCGCGAACACGCCGAAGAAGAGCCCCTGATACTTCGCCCGCCGCGCCGGGTCCGGAAAAATATCCGCGACCGAGGTAAAGATGTTGGCGAAGATCATACCGGCTCCGAGGCCCTGGATGCCGCGGAAGAGGATCAACTCGGTCATCCCCCACGCCGCGCCGCACAGGGCGCTCCCGATCAGGAAGACAACAACGCCTCCCACGATGAACCACTTGCGTCCGTACACGTCTCCGAGCTTGCCGATCACCGGGATCATGGCCGTCGACGCCAGCAGATACGCCGTCGTGACCCACGCATACCGCTCGAAGCCGTCGAGGTCCGCGATGATCTGCGGCATCGCCGTGCCAACGACCGTCTGGTCCAACGCCACCAAGAACAACGCGAGCATCAGCCCCGCCACCGCCAGAAACGTACTCCTGCTGCTCTCCGTCAAGACTTCCCCTCCTAGCCCTTCATCGCTCCGGCGAGCAAGCCCAACATCCGCCGTAACTCCTCGAACTCTTCCTCACTCAACACGCTGTGAACCCTACTCTTGAGGTGCTCGTTGATCTCCGGCAGTTTCCGCAGTTGCTCCCAACCACCATCTGTCAGGTACATCCGCACGACCCGGTTGTCCTCGGCGTCTCGCTCGCGGCGGATCAAACCATCCCCCTCTAGCGACTGCGCCGTCCGCGTAACCCGCGAGGCGTCCATCTCGTACTCTCCGCAGAACTCGCCCTGACTCAACCCGTCCCGAGCGTCTAGAACCGTCAACAAAAACCACTTCATGCCCCCGATCCCGGACTCCCGCTCTATAGTCGAGATCATGCGCTTGAACGCCAACGCCAACGACGGCAACACCGGATGAACCCCCGGCACCGCCTCGTCCCGCCGCGTCTCATCTACCATCTTTTGCCTCTCGAAATACTCACGATAAGAAGTCTACGCCCGATCTTTGCACTTTCAACCTTTGCACAAGAAAGTTTTGTAAGAACGTTTACGCGGGGGTCGGAAACCATCCTTTCGCCTAGCCGATAGCGGAGCCGCTGTTCGAGAAAATGGCGATTGGCTGTGTGGGCGTCCTCGTGAGGGCGGTGTGATCGGGGTTGTGGATCCATGATCCCGAGACCCACGTATTTAGCCCGTCCTCAGCCGGTACGAACTGGGCCGGTGCTTTCAGCCGCTCTCGGTGGGGTATCCAGCGTTTGTCCAGTCGGATTTGCCGCCTTCGTATTCGTAGACGTTCTCGTAGCCTCGGGTCGCCAGTTCACGGGCGACCCCGGTCGAGGAGTGTCAGGTGGGGCTGGAGCAGTAGGTGACGATCTCGGCTTTCTTGTCCGGCAGAAGCTCCGGGATACGGTCGAGGTCTTGGAATTGGATCGCGCCCGGCAAATGCGCCCGCCGGTACGCCGCCTCGCCCAGCACTTCCAACAAGACGAACTCGTCGCCCCGGTCCATCTTCGCCTTGAGTTCCTCGCGGGTGATAGTGCCGAAATCCGCCATCAAGGATCCTTTCTCTACGTGCCCATCGGGTGCAGTATGACCACCGGGATGGTCCGGTCCGTCTTTCGCTGATACCCTTCGTATCCACCGTACATTTTCACTAATCCAGGCCACAACCTCGCCTTCTCTTCGGGGCTCGCCGCTTCCGCCCGGACGCGCAACGTCCGGTCCCCCACCTCGACCGTCGCCTCGGGGTTGGCCTTCAGGTTTAGCCACCACACGGGGTCTTTGGGAGCGCCGCCGTTGGAGGCGACGATGACGTAGCGGTCACCGTCCATCAGGTAGAGGAGCGGGGTGGTGCGGCGCTGGCCGGTCTTGCGGCCGGTGGTGACGAGGAGCAGGACGGGGCCACCGGCGAGCGTCCCGCCGATTTTGCCGTCCGTGGCACGGAATATGGAGCTGTGGAGTTTCGTCGCCAGCTTCTGGACGGTGGCGATGGGTCGGTTGTAGGGGCGGCCTCGGGTCATCCGCCGGCCTGTTCGGCGCGGCGCATACCGTAGGCGGCCCAGAGCGCGAGGACGATGATCATCGCGAAGCTGATGGCGAAGGCCGCGGCGACGTTGGATGGTTCTCCGGCAAGGAAGCCTCGGGACGATTCGAGGATCACGGTGAACGGGTTCAGGCGGGCTACCGTCTCGATCCATCCGGTCAGCAAGTTCAGCGGTACGAAGACGGGTGCGAGAAACAACACGAGGAAGATGGGCGTGCGGATGACCGGTCCCGCCTGTCCGGTGCGGAGCAGCATGGCGATGCCCGCGCCGAACAGGGTCGCGGCGATGTTCGCCAGGATGGCGAGGGCCACGAGACCGAAGAAGTCGAAGCCGCCGGTAATGGGCATCCCGGTAGCGACCGCTACGATGGTGACGAGCGCCCCGGTCATGGTGGCCCGCACCAGCGAGGCGAGGGCGTAGCCCAGTATGATCCCATACCGGTTCGACGCCGCGAGCATCAGCCGCCTCGCGAACCCGTTCTCGAAGTCGCTCGCGATGGAGAATCCGGTGAAAGCACCGCCC
>JACDDK010000223.1 GCA_013817025.1 Rubrobacter sp. | reverse complement strand
CCCGACTGTATAATCGTCCGAAAATAGCTATCCACCCGACTGTATAATCGTCCTATAAGGTTTTTCGATGGGAAGGAAGAGTTTGGCGCGGTGGCGGCTTCTTGAGCCGGATAGGGACGTGGTGTCGGAGCTTGCGCGGGCGGCGCAAGTCGACGAGCTCTGCGCTCGCGTGCTGGCCAATCGGGGGGTCGTGCCGGAGGACGCCGCGGGCTTTCTCGCGCCATCTTTGGGGACTATAGGCGTCCCGGAAGAGGAGCCGTGGGTCGTGGCGGCGCGGCGGGTCGCGCGGGCGGTGAAGGAGGGGGAGAGGATCGCGGTCTTCGGGGACTACGACACCGACGGCATCACCTCGGCGGCGGTGCTCTACCTGGCGCTCTCCAACTACACCGAGAACATCGTCGTCAAGCTCCCGACCCGGCACACGGGCTACAGCCTTCTGGAGCCCTACGTGCGCGACCTGTTCGCCGAGGGCGTGGACTTGCTCATCACGGCGGATTGCGGCATCTCCAATCGGAAGCAGGTGGAGCTTGCGGCCTCTCTGGGGATGGACGTCATCGTGACGGACCATCACATCCCGCCGCAAGAAACTCCCGATGCCGCCATCTCCATCATCGACCCGAAGCTCTGGAACCCGAACGACCCTCTGGCGGGCGTGGGTGTGGCCTGGAAGTTCGCCTGGGCCGTAGCCCGCGAGCTCGGCGACCCGGACGGCAAAAAGCGGCTCGGGCGGTTGCTGGATCTCGTCTCCGTCGGTACGGTCGTGGACATCGCGCCGCTTGTCGGGGACAACCGGGCGCTGGCCCGTATGGGCTTGCAGCACCTCAACCGGAGTCTCGCCGCCGGTGGCGCACGTCCCGGCCTGGAGGCGTTGGTGAAGGTTGCGGGCGTGCGGGGGGAGGTAGACGAGCAGGACCTCGGCTGGAAGCTCGGGCCGCGCATCAACTCCATCGGCCGCATAAAGAACCCCCGGCCCGCCCTGGACCTGCTCCTCACCGACAACCGGCGGGAGGCCCTGAAGATTGCGTCGCTGCTCAACCAGTTAAACGGCGAGCGCCAGCGCCGCACGCGCTACGCTGTGGAGCGTGCAATGGCCGTGGTGGACGCAGAGCAGGACTTTAAGGTCGTGGTGACAGAGGAGGCGGGCGGCCTCGCTGGGCTCGTGGCCGGGAAAGTCGCCAGCGCCACCGGTCGACCGGCGGTGGTCCTGAACCGCCGGGCCGACGGTTCGCATGGCGGATCGGCGCGGGCGGGGGAGACGGACGTGGATCTCTACGGGGCGCTGTACGCAGTGCGGGGTTTGCTCGGGGAGTGGGGCGGTCACCGCAAGGCCGCGGGTATCAACGTAGCGGCGGGCAACTTCGAGGCGTTCGTCGCCGGGGTCAACGAAGCCGTCCGCGCGCAAGCCGCCGAGAATCCGGACGTGTTCATACCGGCTTTGGAAGTGGATGCGGAGGTGCCGCTCGGGATCGTGCGAAACGGGCTGCTGGGCTGGCACGAAAAACTCGCGCCGTTTGGGAGCGGGAACTACCGCCCGGTCTTCGTGAGCGAAGGTTTGAAGGTTGTGGGGTCCCGCCAGCTCTGGGAGGGCATGAACCTCGTGCGGTTGAACGGTGGGGGTGCGGAGGTCTCGGCGCGGATGGTGGGGGATGCCGAGAGTTTGCCGGAGGGAAGTTTCGAGGCGGCGTATACGGTAAGCCGGAGCGCGTATTCGGGTGAGGCCGAGTTGGAGGTTTTGGATTGGCGATGAACGCTATCGGGGTGGATGTTGGCGGGACCAAGATCGCCGCGGGCGTCGTCACGCCCGAAGGGAAGCTACTCAACGAGGTCCGCTACCCCTCGGATGGCTCGACGAAGGTGCTGCTGGACAGCATTGCTCGGGCGGTGCGGGAGGTCCGGGACGGGTACGAAGTCGGGGCGGTGTGTCTGGCGGTGCCGGGGCTCATTCTGGCTCAAGAGGGCAAGGTCGTCTTTTCGCCGAACTTGTCGGCCATACAGGGTGTGCCGCTAAAGTATGAGTTGGAGGGACGCTTTGACCTGCCGGTGACGGTGGAGAACGACGCGAACGCGGCGGCTTGGGGGGAGTTTCGGTTCGGGGCCGGGAGCGAGGTGGATCATCTGGTGTTCGTAACGCTTGGAACGGGGGTTGGCGGAGGGGTGATCACGCACGGCGTCCTGATGCGTGGCGCGCAGGGCGCGGGCGGCGAGCTCGGCCACGTGACCATCCAGGCTACCGGCCCCCGCTGCGGCTGCGGCAACCACGGTTGTCTCGAATCCCTCGCTTCCGGCACCGCCAT
>JACDDK010000222.1 GCA_013817025.1 Rubrobacter sp. | reverse complement strand
GTTCGGATCTCTTTCGTCAGGGTAGTCTGTTTCGTCGTGATCGTCTTCCTCGGTGAGAACTTGGGGTTCCGGGGAGCGTTCAATCAGATCGAGGTAGCGGGCGTCGCCGGTGAGGAAGGCGAGGACATGGGCGTTGAACTCGCTCGTGCGTTCGAGCATTGGCAGGTGTCCACAGCCGTCGATCAGGACGACCTCGGCACCATCGGCGATCCTAGACCATGTCCCGACGGATTGAGGATCGACTATCTGGTCCTCCTCACCGGCGACCAAGAGCATCGGGCCTTTGAGCATTCGCGCCTGCCGGGCGAGCCTGCCACCGGAGATCTCACGTCGCGTCGTGCTCAAGCTCTTCTGGACCGCCGCCGGGGTGGACCGTGCGGCGTCATCCAAAACTTCTTCGGGCAGGTCTTCCGGATCCGAGACGAACGGGCGCATCCACATCGCGCGCACGGGCCTCACGGCTCGGCCCAGAGCATAGAACAGCGACCCAACGAGCGGGAGCGTTGCGAGCCACAGAGGTGTGGGAAGGTCTATCTGCTCCTCGTTGGCGGGGACGGCCACGAGGGTGAGTTTGCCCACGACGTCTGGATGATCCGCCGCGAGCTTGACGGCCATGTTGCCGCCGAGGTCGTGCGCGACGATACCCGTGCGCGTGAGGCCGAAGTGTGCGCAGAATGCATAGAGCAAACGGCTGCCGTTGCGGACTCCGTAGCCGGAGAGCGGCTTATCCGATTCTCCAAAACCCGTGAGATCCAGCGTGTAGACGGTGAAGCGTTGGGCGAGGCGTCCGGCCAGACCCTCCCAGACGCGCGACGACGAAAGCCAGCCGTGTACTAGAAGCACCGGCGGTCCGCCACCGATTATGCTGTAGCGGATCCAGGTCCCGTCTAACTCCAGGTACTCGGTGTCGCGAGCGCTCTCGACCTCTTGCGACTGGCGTCCGAGAATCACGGACGCCACGATCAGGAGCCCAAAGATTACAAACACGGCGATGATAAGCGTACTCATGCTCGCAATAATAACCTACCCGCTCGCCTACAACACGCCCGTAGCGACCGGAGCCGAGTAGCTACGAGCCCCAGCGGCTGCCGACCACGCGCCGGATGATGAGCGAGGCCACCACGGTCGAGACCAGCGAGAAGCCCGCCTTCAAAAGGGCTTCCTTGACGTCGTCCTTGACGCCCCGGACCTCGGGCTCCTTTATGAGCTTGTCGGCCAGTCGGCCCGCCAGGACGTAGGCGATACCGCTGGCGAGGATCGTGATCAAGCGCTTCTGCGTCTCGTCGTTCATCGCGGCTGTGCTCCTCTTCTGGTTGCTGCCACACCACTTGCGCGGGCTACGTGGCCCGCGCGGGCATTCTACCCGATGGCCGCGAACGTATTCGAATGTCCCCTATTCGAAAGCTCCTAGAACGCGCCCGCGCGCTCCATGCCGTAGAGTTGATCCAACTGCGAGCGCAACACCGCACGGCTGTAGAGGTCGTCCCGGTAGCAGTCGATGCAGAACAAGACCTCCTCCCGGCGTCCGGGGTGCAGGTCGTGGTCCATCATAAAGTCCAGCAGTTCGCGGTAGCCGTCGCCGATTTGATCCACGAACTCCGCGAACGAGATGCCGCCCGAGATCAACCGCGCACAAGCCTCACTCGGTTTCAAACATCCCAAACGCCTATTGGTGTGCCTTACGATGAGCCCCGGAACGATGTCCGTGGTCTCCAATAATTCCTCCGTCACTGCGGCCCCTTTCTAGCCTTGCGAGACGTTTCCCTTTTTAATCCCCTTGACTTGGCCTCCGGCTCCCCAGCCGACGACCGTCTGTAGAGTCTACGGAAAGGTCCCGTTTTTGTAAAGTGTTCGAGACCGAATTCATCCCGCTAACGTATACTCGACCGGAACCGCCCGCCACACCAAAAGGAGCGAGATGGTCCGTGATCCAAACGCCCCCGATAGGCCCGGTACCGACCGCGCCGCTCGCGTGGTCGTCGTCGGAGCTGGGTTCGCGGGAGCGTCCCTGATACAAAACCTCCCATCCTCCCTCCGCCGCCGCGGCGAGACTCTGCTTATCGACCGCGCCAGCAAATATCCGTTTATCCCCTTGGCGCACGAAGTCGCCGTAGGCCGCGTCCACCCGGACAGCGTCTCCTCCCCCATCGCTCCGTTGTGCGAAGGTCGCTGCGACTTCCTGCAAGCCGAAGTGCGATCCGTGAACCTGACGAACAAAACCCTCGAAACCACGGAAGGCACCGTCGGATACGAGTACCTGGTCCTCACCGCCGGGAGCGTCGCAAGCCCGCCACCAGAGAAGCTGCGGGAGCACCTGAACGTCTTCTGGAGCATCGACGACGCCC
>JACDDK010000221.1 GCA_013817025.1 Rubrobacter sp. | reverse complement strand
GCTGGAGACCAACGTACCGGGTGTCTACGCCCTGGGCGACGCGAAGGGCGGTCCGGCCTTCACCCACATCTCCTACGACGACTTCCGCATCATCAGCACCAACCTGCTCGATGACGGAGACGCCTCTACTGCCGAACGGCTGGTAGCTTACACTGTCTATATCGACCCGCAGTTGGGCCGGGTGGGCTTGAGCGAAAAGGAGGCCAGAGAGCAGGGCCGCGACGTCCACATCGCCAGGATGCCGATGACCCACGTTCCCCGGGCTTTAGAGATGGACGAGACCCGCGGCATGATGAAGGCCGTGGTGGACGCCGACACAGGTCGGATCCTGGGTTGTACGATACTGGGTATCGAAGGCGGCGAGATCATGTCGATGGTACATATAGCTATGATGGGAGATCTACCCTACACAGCCCTCCGGGACGGCCCCTTCGCCCACCCGACGCTCGCCGAGTCGTTGAACAAGCTGTTCGCTACCCTCGACGGATAAAAGGAGAGCCAGAGTGACCACCAACCTGCGCGTCGGCGACGTCTTCCCGGACTTCGAGCTACCGGACCACCGCAAAAAGCCGCGCCGGCTCTCCGGGTACGTCAAGCCAAGTCCCATGGACGAGAAGCTCGGCTTCACCGACGGTTACCCGCTCATCCTGATCTTCGGCCGCGGCTTCTTCTGCCCGCGCGACCAGCAGCACATGCGCCAATTAGTCGAGCTCCAGTCCGAGCTGGAAGTAAACTTCGGCAAGCTCGTGACGGTCAGCACCGATGCGCCACTGACGGGGGCGGCCTTTCGCGCCGGGCTGGGGGCGGAGTGGCCTTTCTTGTCCGACGAAAAGCGAGAGGTCATCGAGCGCATCGGTGTCCTGGACGAGACCGAAGGGGAGTACGCCTACGTCTCGCAACCCTACACCTTCGTACTGCGCGCCGACCTGACAATCTACAAAATCTACGACGGCTGGTTCTTCGTCGGGCGGCCGACGCTCGAAGAGCTGCGCCAAGATCTGCGGGAGATCATGAGCGGGCGATCGGACTCCCACTACGAGGCGCACAACACGCCGGAGGCCAAAAAGATCCGAATCCCCCAGCAAGAGTGGATCGACGGCGCGCCGCCGCTCGGCGAGAACGGCCTTCCGGTGGCGCAAGGCGTGGTACGCTCTTTCGACGTAGACGCGGGCGTAGGTGAGATCGAGAGCGACGCCTCGGAGAACGGCGTGTTCTTCAACTTCACCGCCATCCCGGGCGAGGGGTACCGTACCCTGAGCCCGGGCACGCCGGTGAGGTTCGAACTGGTCGAGAACGAGACGGGCCCAACGGCCCGCAACATCCAGAAGCGAGGATAGCCACGGGATGAAGATACTCTCCGTAAACGTTTCGTTACCCAAGGAAGTCCCGCACGGGCGTGAAACGGTGTCTACGGGTATCTTCAAAGAACCGGTCGGGGGTAGGATCATGCTACGAACCACGAACCTCGACGGGGATGGACAGGCGGACCTCGAGAACCACGGGGGCGTAGACCGGGCGGCTTACGCATACTCCATCGAGAACTACGACCACTGGCGACGCGAGCTCGGCTGGGACGAGTTCGCCTTCGGCCAGTTCGGAGAGAACTTCACCGTCGAGGGGATGGTGGAAGACAACATCCACATCGGCGACGTCTTCCGCGTCGGCGACGCGCTGGTCGAAGTTAGCCAGCCGCGCCCCCCGTGCTTCAAGCTCGGCATCAAGATGGGCATGGCCGGGTTTCCCAAGCAGTTCTTGAGTAGTGGTCGCGTCGGATTCTACCTGCGCGTCCTGGAGGAAGGCGAGGTCGGCGCGGGAGACGTGTTCGAGCGTGTCGAGAGCGACCCCGAACAGGTAACGGTGCGGGAGATGAGCCGCCTGCTCTTCTTCGAGCCGAAGAACCTGGAGGGAGCGAAGCGGGCGCTGCGCGTTCGAGCACTCTCGCCCGGATGGCGCGACTCGTTCGAAGAACGCCTGGCCAAAGCCGGCGGCGTCGATGAGCAAGACGAGGCTGCGGAAAAAGAGAGTCCCGAATGAAAGCGGTCGCCGTCTTCCCCGGCAAGGCAGACAGCATGCACCTCGCCGACCTGCCGGAACCGAGCGTCGACGAGGTTCCAGATGGGCGCGGCGTGCTCGTCGAGGTGTTGCGCGTCGGGGTGGACGGGACGGACGAGGAGATCAACGCTGGCGAGTACGGCGCGGCCCCGGAAGGCTACGACTTTCTGGTCACCGGCCACGAGTCATTCGGACGGGTACTGGAAGTCGGCCCGAACGTGGGCGATCTAGGCCCCGGCGACCACGTGACGGCGACCGTGCGCAGACCCGGCGCCAGCATCTACGATCTGATCGGCGC
>JACDDK010000220.1 GCA_013817025.1 Rubrobacter sp. | reverse complement strand
GACGCTTATTCTCGGCTTCGCGGTCATGAACCCCGCGACGCCGTACTGGGTGTTCGTCGTGGCGGCGGCGACTGGGGGCTTTGGCGGCGGCAACTTCTCGTCCAGCATGACCAACATCAACTACTTTTTCCCCAACCGCCGCAAGGGCTCGGCGCTCGGGATCAACGCGGCGGGCGGCAACATAGGCGTCGCGGTGGTGCAGCTTCTGGTGCCGATTCTGACCACGGTGGGCTTCTCCATCGTCGCGATTGGTAGTTCGCAGACCAGGACCGACCCGGCCACCGACGCCACGACCTCGGTCTTCATGCAGAACGCGGCCTTCTTCTGGGTGCCGCTCATCTTGATCTCCGCTGTCTGCGCCTACTTCTTTATGAACAGCCTGCACGTTTCCCGGACCCCGGCTCGCGAGCAGGCGCTCGTGCTGCGACGCAAGCACACATGGCTGATGAGTTGGTTGTATATTGGGACTTTCGGCTCGTTTATCGGGTACTCGGCGAGCTTCCCGGCCCTCATCACGGTGCAGTTCCCGGAGAACATCGAGTACGCGGGGCTCGCGTGGCTCGGGCCGCTGGTAGGTTCGCTGGCGCGGCCTTTTGGAGGTTGGATCTCCGACAAAATCGGTGGTGCGCGGGTGACGTTTTGGACGTTCGTGGTGATGATCGGGGCGGTCATCGGCGTGCTCTACTTCCTGAGCCTGGGTTCGTTCCCCGGCTTCCTCGCCATGTTCCTGCTCCTGTTTACGATGACGGGTATCGGCAACGGCTCGACGTACCGTATGATCCCGTTCATCTTCCGCACCGAGCGCGCCCGCGAAGCCGAAGGCGGCGACGAGGAGACTCAGGACCGGCTCATACGCCAGGGTCTCAAAGAAGGTGCGACGGTTCTCGGTTTCGCCGGGGCGATAGCGGCCTACGGCGGCTTCATAATTCCCCGAGCTTACGGCTCGTCCATAGAAGCAACCGGCGGCCCGCAGACCGCGCTAACGGCGTTCATTATCTTCTACGTCACGTGTCTGGCCGTCACCTACTGGTTCTACTACCGCCGGAACGCCGAGATCCCTTGCTGAGTCAAGCGGGAGCTGCACGTCGCGAAAATCCACTACCGGCGGGAAGCCTTCTCGAACGCCGTCCTCGAAAGGAGCAAGTTTCGGTTATTCGCGAGAGGGTTGGACATCGGCATCCTGTAGGTGAACACCGTCTGATGTCCGAGAAGCCCCAGAGCCTAGCGACCAGTTTCCACCGTGGCCCGCGTGCGCTCCGCCACGTTCCGCGCGACCTCCACGACGCTACCCGTCTCCCGGTAGACCTCCAGCTGCCGTTCGGACTCGGTCGGCTCGTGCAGGAGGCGCTCGACGCTCGACACGTCCCGGCTCGTGGTCCGTGACACACGCTCCAGCAGAGTGCTTATGACGGTCCTAGTCTCGACGGGTTCGTGGGTCTTGGGGTCCAGAAAAGCGCCATCAAGGCCGTTCTTCTGGGCGCTCCACTTATTCTCCTCGATAAAGCGGTTCGAGAGGATGGGTTGCGCCTCGCCCGCGTCGTGTTCGGCCACGAGCATGTCGCAGATGGCGGCGGCGAACGAGACGAGGGCTTCCGAGCGGGCCGGGTCGGCCTGGGCGTCGAAGGCCCGGATTTCGATGGTCCCAAGCCCCGGATGCGGCCTTACGTCCCACCAGATCTCGGACAGGGCGTCTATGATCCCCGCGCTCTGCAAGTAGTCCACGTAACCTGCGTACTCGTCCCACGAGCCCAAAGGACCGGGGAGCCCGGCGCGGTGGTAGGTGCGGGAGAACATCAGGACGCGGGCCGAGTGCATGTCGGTCAACTCGCCCTGCCAAAACGGCGAGTTGACCGACAGGGCCAGCATATGCGGCAGGTACTCGCGGATGCGGTTGAAGACGTAGACGGCCTTCTCGCGGCCTTGCAGAGCGTAGTGGACGTGCAAGGAGAACGTGTTGTTGCGCCGAATCAACCACCCGAGCTTCTTTTTCAGGCGCTGGTAGTGCGGCTTGTCGATGATCTCCTGCTCGCGCCAATCTCCTATAGGATGCGTGCCGCTCGCCCCGAGAACTCGTCCGAGATTATCCGCGTGGTTCAGGAGTATCCGGCGGCGGGAAATCAAATCCGCAGCCACGCCCGCGGGCTCCGGGTGGACGCCGCTGTTTGATTCGATCTCGCAGTCGATCAACTCTCCGCTGAACTCACCCGCATCCGTAGCGGCGAGTATTTTCTGCGCGCCGTCGGCGAGCTTGTAGGTCGTGGGGTCGGCGAGCCACAACTCCTCTTCGGCCCCGAGGGTCCCCTCGGGAGCGCCGGTCTGAAAAGCGTCGGATGGTATGAGAGATGTGTTGTCG
>JACDDK010000037.1 GCA_013817025.1 Rubrobacter sp. | reverse complement strand
CTGCCACCTCGCGCACGCGCAGGGGATCAGGAAGCAGCCGCGTCAGACTTTGAAGCAGATCCCCGGCATGAACGTAAAGGAGATCCGGGAGGCCGAGATCTGCTGCGGTTCCGCCGGCATTTACAATATGGTCGAGCCTGAGCCCGCCGAGGAGCTTGGCCGCCGCAAGGCCGACAACATCCTGAAGACCGGCGCCGAGCTGATCGTCACCTCCAACCCCGGCTGTATGCTCCAGATACAGGCCAGCCTCAAAAAGATGGGCCACGACGGCATCCCGATGGCCCACCCGATGGAGGTCCTGGACGCCTCGATGCGCGGTGAGGGCGTGGAGACCCTGCTCAAAAAATAGCGTGAAAGCCACCCGCTCCCTACTCGCCGTCCCAGCCACCAACGCGAAGATGGTCGAGAAAGCCCTCGCGTCCGAAGACGCCGTCGCGCCGGACTCGAAAGCCGGTGCGCGTGAGATGGTGTACGCGGCGTCGATCAAGCTGGCCCGGAACACGCTCGACCTCGCGTGAGGTTAAGTCGAAAGTCCGGGAGATCCATCCGCAGACTCTTGCTGGATCGAATAACTCCGATGCGTAGCGTGAACCGGAGGGTGTGCCAGAACAACTACAAGATATGCTGCGACTGACCGAATTGAACGACCGCGAGGTTCGGTGGCTGCGGTTCTGGTTGCTTGTGGTGGTCGTGGGAATTTTCGGGCTGCTGTATCTTCTCTCGGACGTTTTTAGAGCGGAGACGAACCGGGCTTTGGGCATTCTTGGGCGTGGGGACGTGGCGGGGCTTCGGGACTACATCGTATCGTTTGGGGTCTGGGGGCCGGTTGCCTCGTGCTTTTTGATGGTGTTGCAGGCTCTGGTCGCGCCGGTGCCTTCCTTTCTGATCACGTTCGCTAACGGGCTGGCGTTTGGGGTGTTTTGGGGCTGGATGCTTAGTCTTTTCGGACACGCGCTGGCGGCGGCGGTCTGCTTCGCCCTTTCGCGCTCGTTCGGACGGGTGCCGGTCGAGGTATTGGTCGGGAAGGCGGGACTTGAGGCGGCGGATCTCTGGTTCGCCCGATGGGGGATGTACGCGGTCTTCGCCGGGCGGCTCGTGCCGGGCGTCGCCTTCGACGCGGTCTCCTACGCCGCCGGGCTGACGCGGATGCGGTTCGCAAGCTTCATGACCGCGTCGGTCCTCGGCATCCTGCCGCAGACGTTTCTTTACTCCTATCTCGGGCAACGAGCGCCGGAGTACGTCCTGTTGTTCCTGGCGACTTCGGGCGCATTTCTAGCGGTCGTAGTGGGCGTCGCCGTGGCGCGGCGGGTGCGACGCCCGCCAACGAAGCAAGTGCGGTAGCCGGAGGTGCGGCCTGAAAGGGGTCGTCGCCGGGGATAGAATAAGCGGTATGAGGTGGATGCGGGATCTCCCGGAAAACGGTACCGACAGTGAACGCGCTACCGGCTCCTTGACCGTCATAACGGGCTCGATGTACGCGGGCAAGACGGAGGAGTTGATCCGGCGCTCCCGCCGCGCCCTCTACGCTCGCCGCCACGTGCAGGTCTTCAAGCACGTCCTCGACGTCCGCTCGGACCTCACCGAAGTCCGCTCCCATAACGGCGTCCCGCACGAAGCCATAGCCGTCGCAACGAGCGAGGAATTGCTCGAAAAAGTCGCGCCTGACACCGACGTAATAGCCGTAGAAGAAGCGCAGTTCTTCGACGCCGAGATAGTCGATGCGTGCCGGACTCTTGCGGACGCTGGATACGAGGTGATCGCCACGGGCCTCGACATGGATTTCCGGGGCGAACCGTTCGGTCCGGTGCCCCAACTCCTGGCCGAAGCCGACGATGTCGTGAAGCTGCGGGCCATCTGCGCCCGTTGTGGCCGGGATGCGTCGCGCTCGCAGCGCCTCCTCAGCGTTCGGATCGCAACGCATCCCTGAGCTTCGTTTCTCCGCCACGCTGGGTAGGGAGCCGGTGATCGAGCTGGCGCTGTTCTAGCGATTACCTTGCTCACTGAACTGCGTGCAAAAGGCGTTTTCGGAACTTCATCGGAGCCAGCCTCTCTGGATATGACCGCCACGTTTCCGAGATAGGTGATGGCGCTGGACCGATCCTAGCTCACCAGCAGCCGGTATACTTCGGGGATGCCCAAGAAAACAAACGGCGAACGTCGGCCTGTGGAGCAGGAGCTTCGCCTGCTATACCAGGCTATCGCCGCCAGCAGCAACGGCATCGTCATTAGCGACCCGAACCAGGCGGACAACCCGCTCATCTACGTCAATCGCAGCTTCGAGCTTATGACCGGCTACTCCGCCGAGGAGATTCTTGGACACAACTGCCGGTTCCTGCAGGGCTCCGACGGAGATCAGCTGGCCCTGGACGAAGTGCGCGCCGCCGTCCGAGAAGAGCGGGATTGCTTAGTGCTACTGCGAAACTACCGCAAGGACGGCACGCTGTTCTGGAACGAATTAAGGCTCTCCCCCGTGCACGACGAGCGTGGGCATCTCATCAACTTCATCGGGATACAGAACGACGTCACCGAACGCAAGCAGGCCGAGGATGAGCTTCAGCGTGCTCACGACGAGTTGGAGGATAGGGTGCGGCAGCGAACCGCGCGGCTCGCGGAGGCCAACGCCCAGTTGCAGGGGGAGATCGCCGAGCGTCAGGTACTTGAGGAGCAGCTAACGCACCAAGCGTTCCATGACCCCTTGACCGGGTTGCCGAACCGGAACCTGTTCTTGGACCGTCTCGACCTCGCCTTGGAGCGCCCCGGAAGGCGGGAAGGCGAGGTGGCGGTGCTGTTCATGGACCTGGACGACTTCAAGGTTGTCAACGACTCCTTGGGCCACGAAGTGGGGGATCAGATGCTGCTGGCGGTCACCGAACGCTTGGAGAACAGTATGCTGGGCGAAGAGACGCTCGCCCGCTTCGGCGGCGACGAGTTCACCGTCCTGCTCGAAGACGTCGCAAGCCCGAGCGACGCTGCGCGGGTGGCGGAGCGGATCGAAGAGGCACTGCGGGCACCCTTCGTCCTGAGAGGACGCGAGAGGTTCGTCACAACCAGCGTGGGGATTAGCTTCAGCGGGCAAGGCGGGGAGCGACCGGGCGACCTGCTGCGGAACGCGGACCTGGCAATGTACCAAGCTAAGGCGAAGGGCAAGAACCGCCACGCGGTGTTCGAGCCGGGCATGGAACAGCGCGCCTTGGAGCGCCTGGAGCTGGAGAGCGATCTCCAGCGCGCTCTGGAGAGGGGGGAATTCAGGCTCCACTACCAGCCCAAGGTGTCGCTGAGGTCCGGCGAGATCGTCGCCATGGAAGCGCTGGTCAGGTGGGAGCACCCGGCGTGGGGTTTGGTATCCCCCGCACAATTCGTCCCGGTCGCGGAGGAGATCGACCTGATCGTCCCCATAGGACGGTGGGTGCTTAAGGAGGCCTGCCGCCAGGCGTGTCGGTGGCACGATCGGTTCCAAGGTAGACCACCGCTGAAGGTGTGCGTGAACCTCTCGGCCAAGCAGTTCCAGCATTACGCCCTGGTGAAGGAGGTCGAGACGGCTCTGCGAGAGAGCGGCCTGGAACCGGACGCTCTCGATCTGGAGATTACCGAGAGCGTCGTGATGAAGGACGCGCCCGCCACTCTCGCCACGTTGCAAGAACTCAAGGTCCTGGGCGTGAACCTCGCCATAGACGACTTCGGCACGGGCTACTCATCGCTCTCCTATCTCAAGCGTTTTCCGGTCGACTTTTTGAAGGTGGATCGTTCGATAATCCAGAGTCTTGGCGAAGGCCCCAGGAACGAGGCGATCTTGTCGGCGGTGGTGACCCTCGCGCACGCTATGGACGAGCGGGTGATAGCCGAAGGCGTGGAGACCGAGGAGCAGCTCGCCCGTTTGCGGGAAATCGGGTACGATTTCGCCCAGGGCTACTATTTCGCTAAGCCACTTCCGAGCGAAGCGGCCAGCGCGTTGCTCGCGGAGAACCCCCGCTGGTAGGCTAATCATCCTCATAAACGGCCAGCCCGCACCCGCCACCGCCCCGACCATCCTGGTTGGCGCGGAGGAGAGCTACGAGGCCCGCTGCCGCCACTGCCACGAAGTACCGCGTCACGTGTTCCAGCACGGGCTTTTCGGTTCACCAACGGCCTCTTCGTCGTAGGTGTCAACGTCCGGGACACGGACGGTAGCGCCCGCAGGGTCTTCCCGTGAGCCAGGCGACGGGCGTCGCGGATCAACAACGGCGGGATGGCCTCTAAGATCCTAGTACACGCCCTGCAAGCGGATCTCCAAATCTAGCTTAGCGTCTTCCCTGGCGTGGTCTTCGTCACGCCACCTGTCGAGGTGGACCCAACTCGCCCAGTCGAGCTGCACCCAGTTGGTGCGGTAGTGGAGGGTGCGGTAGTGCAGGTCTTTCTCTTGGTGGACGAGGGGGCCCAGGAACGAATTCTGCCCGAAATCTTCGCCGAGGCTATAGTCGAAGTGAACGCGCTTCGTCGCCCCGCGCGGGGTCTTGAGCGCCATGTCGTCGGCTAGCTCCCGCACCATCTTGTTTTTGGGGAGGATGAATTCGAACGCGTCATCGTCGTCTTCGGTAGGAAAGTGGGTGATGATCGCGCCGTCATTGCCCATCTCGAACACTATGCGCCTGCGGCCCCGGAGGTAGTCGAGCTTCGCGTCGGGGTCGCGTTTCTCGATCTCGTCGCGGAACTTAGCGTAGTAGGCCCGGAAGTACCGGATCACCTCTTCTCGAATCCGCTCCAGATCCTCCTTCGTCAGCTTCACGCCCGCCGGACGGGGCCGTTGTGGTTCCGGCTCGTGTAGTTCCGGCTCGGGCTCATCCAGAATCTCCGGCTCGTCCTGCGGCTCCTCATCGACCTCGTCTTCAGCGGGCTGTGTTTCGCGCTTCGCAGGGCGGGTGGGGCTGTACTCGGCGAGCTTGAGCAACTCCGGGCTGTTGAGCAACTCGTAGGCCATCTGCCGGACATACTTGAATCGCACGTCTGCGGCGGGCGTGATCGTTTCCACCCCGTTAGCAACCTCCACCAGATTCCACATAAGACCGGGCGTCATCAACTTCTCGTACTCGGCTGTCGGCGTGGCGGCAACGTGCGCCCCACCTTCCTGTTCGGCGACGCCGAGGACTATATCCCGACGCGAGTACCGAGTTCCTTCCGCGAAGAGCACGATCTGTTTCCACCATCCATCCGCCTTGATGTACTCCCGATGCAATGCGTTGTCCTCGCCGGGGCCATAGAAGCTTGAAACGCTCTTGCCGTCCGAGCTGACCCGGAACGACGCCAATCCGTCGTAATGGAGTAAGTCGTCCCGTTCGGGCGCGCCCTCGCTTGTCGTTAGCAGCGGGATTCGGCCCGAGTGGAGGTGCTGGAGCAAGGATCGGCTTTTCTTGCCGCCCGGGTGCAAAATGACCCTGATCCTGACGGCGATCTGTATCGCCTCGTCGGCGTAGCCCTCGTCGTAAACCTCGCAGGATCGCTCGATGAAGCGAAGCTGTCGGGCGAGATGGTCTTTGAACGTCTGCCATTCAGATTCGGGCACACCCTAAGAATAATGGACCGGAGCAAAATCTCAAAGGCTATATAATTTCCACTTCGAGTTCGGAGCCATCTCCGCCCGTACGGGCGCTGAAGCGCAGGGCTGGGGTGTCTGTGAATTGGAAAGTGTATGAGCACGGGCTGCCGGGGGTATAGGGGACGGGACTCAGAGAAAGGTGGTGAACGGATAATGCCTAGAACGTGGATACTGGCCCTGATCTTGTTTTGCATCGTCCTCAACGGGGCGGGCTTCGCGTGGAACCTCTTCGAGCCGATCTTCCTATACGATGAGGTGGCGCACTTTGTCACGCCCTTCGTCCTCGTGGCGGTTACGGCGGAGATCATCTACCGCTTCGGCGGCGACGATGAGTTCTTCGACACGCCCCGCCACGCTGTCGTTACGGGTGCCGTCATCGGGCTCGTCGGGGCGGCGGGATGGGAGATAATCGAGATCATCTTGAAAGCCCTCGGCGTGACCATCTCCAACGCCTTCGCGGACTCGCTTTTCGACGTGTTCCTCGGCGTCCTGGGTGGTGTGGCCGGTGCCTGGGTCGCCGACCGCTACCTGGACCGGCTCTTCAACCGTTCCCGTACCGACTCCAGCCGTCCCCGCGTCCGCTAGAAAGCGAAACGCGGGATGCCGGACGTTCCGTACCGGGTCGCGCTTCTAGACTAGCGGAAAAGATACCGTGTAGGATACTCGCGTCGAGACAACAATAGGAGGTACGAGAAATGGCGAAGTTCGACGAGTTCGTGGAGGCCAACGGGCGGTACGCGGCTGGTTTCGGCGAGGGTGACCTGCCCATGCCGCCTGCGCGGCAAGTAGCGGTGGTGACGTGCATGGACGCCCGGCTGCACCCGGAGAAATTCCTCGGGCTCGCGGTGGGGGACGCTCACGTCATTCGGAACGCCGGTGGACGAGTCTCCGAGGACGCTATCCGCTCGCTGGTGATCTCCGAGCGGCTTTTGGGGACGACGGAGATCGTGGTGATTCACCACACGGACTGCGGGATGCTCACTTTTCAGAACGAGGACCTCACCGCGAAGATAAAGGAAGACCTCGGCGTGGACACCACCGGACAGGACTTTCTGCCGTTCCCCGACCTCGAACAGAGCGTCCGCGACGACGTGGAAATCGTAAAAAGCTCCGACCTAATACCCGACGACATCCCGGTGACCGGCGCGATCTACGACGTGAAGACTGGCGAGCTTCGAGAGATCGTCCGCTCCTAAATCGGTCTGCACCGGACTCGGCCCTTCCACATTCCGCGTTACGGATGTAGCATTCGAGGGAATAATGCTGCTGGAGTAAACGAGTAGGAGGAGAGTGCATGAGTGGCACGATGTTGGGGATAATAATCGCGGCGGTGGTAGCGGTTATCGTGATCGTGCTGATAATCTTCCTCGTCTCGCGCCGGAGCCGGGCGCGGCGCGAGGAGCAGCAGCGGGAGCGCACGCGCGAGGAGTTCGGGTCCGAGTACGAGCGGACGGCACAGAAACGCGGCTCCGAACACGACGCCGAGAAGGAGTTGCGGGAACGCCGCGCCAGTGTGGAGCGCCAAGTCGAGCCGCTGTCGGAGGAGAGCCAGGGACGCTACGAGGAGCAGTGGGCCGAGGTCGAGCGGATCTTCGTGGACAATCCGACACGCTCCATAGAGATGGCCGACCGGACGGTCTCGGACATCCTGAGCGAGCGCAAGTTCGTGGCGAGCGCCTCGCAAAGCGACGAGGAGACCGAGAAGGGACTCGCCGCCATGCACCCGGAGGTAGCCGACGACTACCGCGAGGCGCGCCGGATGCGAGCGGGCGTCGTGGCTCGTGGGGCCGAAAGCTCCGGTGAAGGTTCGGAGGAAAGTTCCGAAGGAAATTCCGATGAGAACACGGAGGAATTGCGGCGGACGATACAGCGTTATCGGGCGGTGTACGAGAAGATCGTTCGTGGCTAGTCCGGCGTAGTAGTCTTGGAGGCGTTGGGAGCGGCGTTCTGGGGGTTTGTGGGGGGTGCTTCGCTCTTGATCGGGGCTACTGTGGGCGTCTACGTGCGCGTTCCGAGGCGTGGGATCGCCGTGGTCATGGCCCTGGGTGCCGGGGTGCTCATCTCGTCGGTCGCCTTCGAGTTGATGGACGAGGCGTATGGGACCGGCGGTTTAGACGCGGCTTCCCTGGGGTTGCTGACCGGGTCCGTCTCGTTCTTTCTAGCTGACCGGGCCGTGAACCGGAGTGGTGGCGAGCGTCGCAAAAACTCCGGTGAAAAGCAAGGCGGATCGGCGTCCGCCATCGCCATCGGAGCCCTCATGGACGGTATCCCGGAATCAGCGGCCATCGGGATCAGCCTGCTTGGGGGCGGCGGGATCAGCGCCGCCCTCGTCGCCGCCGTCTTTTTGAGCAACGTTCCCGAAGGGCTCTCTTCCGCCGCCGGGATGAAACGCGCGGGCAAGTCCACGGCCCACATCCTAGCGCTCTGGGGCGGGGTGACCGTAGCCTCGGCGGTGGCGGCACTCCTCGGATACTTCTTTCTCGATGGTGCGTCGAACAACCTCATCGCCGCCATACAAGCGTTCGCCGCCGGGGCGATATTGACTATGCTCGCTAGCACCATGATGCCCGAAGCCTACGAGGAGGGCGGCGAGGTCGTCGGCCTCGTAACCACTGTGGGATTCCTTCTAGCCTTCGTCCTGAGTCGGTTGGAGTAGAAGCCATCTCATAAATACCCGGTTGGTATCGAAAGCGTATTTTCGCAAGGTGCGGATCGCTCCAGAAACGCGGAAATGCGCCGTTTGGGTAACCACGCGGGCCG
>JACDDK010000219.1 GCA_013817025.1 Rubrobacter sp. | reverse complement strand
CGCCGCTGGCTACCGTATCGCCGCCTGCGCCGCGTTCTCGCTGTGGCTGCTGCGCGAACTAAGCGCCCTCGACTACTCTCATGGCTACGTCCTTTTGGCGTGGACGGCCTTCGCCGGAGCGCTGTTTGTGATCTCACGCCGCCGCGGAGATGGCGGCCTGCTCGTGGCCGCGCATGTCCAACTCGCCGCCGCAGGCGTGGTGCTCGTCCCGCGTCTTCTGACGGGGCTTGTGAACGGCCCGCAAGGGGTGCCGGTATTGGGGCCTCAGAGCCTGGTGGACCTCGGCGTCATACTCGCCTTCGCGGTGGCCTCGCGGTACGTGTCGGATCGGCAACTCACAATTGGGTATCGGGTGGCGGTTCACGCCGCGCTGCTCGCGTGGTTCTGGCGGGAGCTTTCGGTACTGCCCAACGGCGACGCCTTCGTCACCATCGCCTGGGGTCTCTACGCGGTCGGGTTGCTCGTGGCCGGGTTGCGGAGCGACCGCTCGTGGCTCATGCGGGTTGGCATGGCGACGCTCTTTCTGGTCGTCGGCAAGCTCTTTGCCTGGGATCTCTCCGGCGTGGATGCCATCTGGCGCATACTGCTATTCCTCGGCTTCGGTGGGCTGTTCCTCGGCCTGGGCTACTACCTGCAATCGCTGTGGAAGCCTGGCGACGGCGCAGAACAAGCGCGTCAATCAACGGGACCGCATCCCGCGCGAGACGAGAAGACTTTATGATGGGTTTCGACATCCCGCCGTGGTACTTCGTGCTGGCGCTCGGGTGGCCCGCCAGCCCCGAGTTTATCTTGGTGCCGCCGGACCATGCCTCTTGGTCAAGGACTTTTTCGCGGGTCTTGCCGAACTCACGCTGGCGGATAGACTGGTCCACGTCGCACTGTATGTCCTCGGTAGCGGTGTAGGAGCGGGATCAGCGGTCGTGCTTTGGATGGCGCTTCTTCAATCGTAGGGAGGACGTTTAAACGTTGTTTCCCGCAGAATGTGGGACTCCACGCCGGATGGGACTCCACGCCGGAGAGTCGTGGTGGCGGGGTGTTCGTCGCGGCTGGCGATGGTAACCTGCGTCGGGTGATGGGGGACTTTCAGATAAACCCGTGGTGGACGCATCGTAGCCGCGAGGTTTACGAGAACGATTGGATCCTGGTCCGCGAAGACGCCGTGACCCGGCCGGACGGCACCCCTGGCATCTACGGCGTAGTCCACTTCAAGAACCGCGCTATCGGCATCGTTCCGGTCGACGACGAGGGGCGTATCCACCTTGTGGGACAGTTCCGCTACCCGCTGAACCGCTACTCGTGGGAGATCCCCGAGGGTGGCTGCCCCAACGACGAGAAGCCGCTTGCCGCCGCCCAGCGCGAACTACTCGAAGAGACGGGCCTCGTGGCGAAAGAATGGCGGCTACTCGGCACCGCGCACCTCTCCAACTCCATCACGGACGAGGAGGCGTTCTGTTTCCTTGCCACCGGGCTTACGCAGCGCGCCGCCCGCCCCGAGGGTACCGAGAAGCTGGAGAATCAACTCGTCACGCTGGACGAGGCGCTGGCGATGGTGGAGTCGGGAGAGATCTCGGACGCCCTCTCCATTATCGGCATCCTGCGCTACCTGCGTTCCATCTAGCCCTCGAAAATAACGGCCCGTTACCCACCGCCCGACGTTCCACATACACGTTCCATCTTCTTAACCAGAGCGCCGCCCCTGCTGTTACCCGTATCCGTTAGGGTGCGGCCTCGGGTGTGGAAGCTACGCGCGGGAGACGACGGTGAGCGGCAAAACGAAGCTTGGATTGGAAATCCTCATAGCAGCGGCGATCCTTGGATTGCTCGGCGACCTGTTGCTGCGGGCGACACCGTGGGGCGTGAACGTGGGGATCTGGGTCCTCGCATTAGTCGGGCTCGCGGCGGCCCTGATGGTCCGTAGCGGCGTCGAGGCGAGGGGGCAGGGACGTTGGCTCGTAGCACCGTTGATCGTGTTCGCGGCGTTCTTCGCGTGGCGCGACTCGAATACGCTTGCGGTTATCAACGGGCTGGCTCTGCTGGCGGCGCTCTCCGGGGTCGTGTTGCGGAGCGGATCCGGCCGCATCGCGGTGTCCGGTCTTCTGGAGTACGTGTTCTGGGGCTTCCAGACCGCCCTCTTCGCCTTCGCGGGCATCCTGCCGACCGCGGTTCGGGACGTCGGGTGGCGCGAGCTTCGCGGCGGTGGCTATGCTCCGCTGCTCGCGGTACTGCGTGGCCTCGCCATCGCGGCACCGCTGCTGCTCCTCTTCGGCACGCTCTTCGTCGCCGCCGACGCCATCTTCGAAGACTTTGTCTCCGACCTCTTCGACTTTGACCTCACCGAAGTCTTCGGACACATACTGTTGTTCGCCATC
>JACDDK010000218.1 GCA_013817025.1 Rubrobacter sp. | reverse complement strand
GACTTCTGCCGGGAACATGGGATCCCCTTCCACGAGACGAGCGTGCTCCAGTCCTACCGCGAGATCCTCTCCCACCTGCACGAAGTCGGCGCCCCACTCCGCAAAACGCAAAGCACGGGTCTTTAGCTTGCGTTTTAACCCTGTTGGCGGTTGAAGGATGCGGTACGCCGTGAGCGAGTGCATGATGAGCGCATCATGGAACCTTACGACGCTCTTCACGCCTTTCGCTCCTTCCGCAACTCGTTCTACGAGTGCCTCGACCGTAGGGCCGACGCCCTCTTCGAACTCACCGACGCCCTCCTCTGCGCCGACGCCGTACCTTCCCCCGTCCACCTCAGCCTCCAGGCGTCCCATCGTCGCGGATGGGGCAGCCTCTACGCCGCATTGGAGCATGGAACAATAGACGCCGAGGTCCTACGCGACCTGCTCGCCCGTGACCCGCTCGCCGGGGCAGAGGACACACAACCCGTCTACGCCGTGGATGTGAGCGTGTGGCCCCGCTGCGACGCGGAAAGCAGCCCCGAGCGCGGCTTCTACTACCACCCATCCCGCCACTCCTCCGGGCAGCCCATCGTGGCCGGATGGGCTTACCAGTTCATCGCCCAGCTCAACTTCGTGCGCGAGAGTTGGACTGCTCCCGTGGACGTTGCGCGCGTTCACCCCGCGCGGGAGGCCAACGAGGTTGCCGCGGAGCAGATCAAAGCGTTCCTCGGCCGGTCGCCCGAGAAAGGGAAGACCGCTCCCGTGTTCGTCTTCGACGCGGGCTACGACCCGGTGAAGCTGCAGCAGGGCCTGGAGGGGAGCAGTCCGTGCCAAATTCTCGTCCGCCTGCGCGCCGGCCGACGCTTCTACGGCGACCCGAGCCTCTCCGAACCGCCCGCGAACATCGGTCGACCGCGTAGACACGGACCGAAGATGAAGTGCAACGATCCGAGCACCTGGCCCGAGCCCGACCATGAGTACGCTTGCGAGGACGCCGGCTACGGGAGAACGTGCGCGTCAGAGCGTGGTCCGGGCTGCATCCGAAGGTCGCCTCGCATGAAAGACGAGGAAGCCGAGGCCCCTTGCCGATCGTGGTCGGGACACTCGTGCTGGTGCAAGTCGCGCGGCTGCCCCGTGGGGAGAGGCGGCGCGAGCCCCGGGCGTTGTGGCTCTGGTGGGCAGGCCCAGAAGGGACCGCGCCGGAGTTGGGATTGCTATGGCGCGCCTACGTCAGGCGCTTCGATCTGGAGCACACCTTCCGCTTTCTCAAGCAGGCGTTCGGGTGGACGAGCCCGCGGGTGCGCCACCCCGAGCAAGCCGACCGGTGGACATGGCTGATCTTGGCCGCCTATACGCAGTTGCGCCTGGCGCGCGGGTGCGTGTTGGACCTGAGACTGCCGTGGGAGCGCCGCTACGAAGCCTCCCGACTGACGCCGACGCGGGTGCGCCGAGGGGTTTTGGGAGTTTTGGTGGAAGCGGGGACGCCCGCGAAGCCGCCGAAACCCTGCGGGAGGTCTCCTGGGAGGCCCAAAGGACGCCTCTCGGGTCGGGCGAAGCTCTACCCGGCCCTCAAAAAGAGCGCCTGAGCCCACGAACACGACGAGCGAGAGGGTTTTGCGACGGACATAAAGCCCGTCGCAAAACTCCTCGTGCTTAAAACGCAAGTTCAGTGTTCACGACGAGGCGTTCGCCGTCGGTGTGGACCCAGATGAGTTGCGTCTGGAAGTCGCCACCGGGCAAGACCGTGGTGATCGAACCGTAGTTTGCTCCTCGCGCCAACTCCACGGTGGCCGGGTGTAGATCTGGACCGTTTTTCGTGTCCGCCATTTTGGTCGAACCTCTTCTTTCTCCCCTCGCGGGGAACGTTGGGTACTGCGTGTCTTCTCCCTACCCGCGGATGAAACGCCCAAATCGGAGCGCCGCCTTCCCTTTCAAAGCCTCTTCTAGCCAGAGACTTCGGAGAGTTCAGCATACTCATCGTCTGAGAGTTCGAGCGAAGCCGCCGCGACGTTCTCCTCCAGATGGTTGACGGAAGAGGTGCCGGGGATCGGGAGCATCACGGGCGAGCGGCGCAGGAGCCAGGCGAGAGCCACCTGTCCGGGGGTGGCGTCGTGGCGAGAGGAGATCTCATCCACCGGCCCGCCTTCTTGCGACAATGAACCGGAGGCCAGCGGGAACCAGGGGATGAAGGCGATCCCTTCGCTCTCGCACTCTTCGAGAACCGCCTCGGAGCCGCGGTCAGTGAGGTTGTAGCGGTTCTGCACCGACGCTATCGGTACGATTTCCCGTGCCTGCCTCAGTTCCTCGACGCCGATTTCCGAGAGCCCGACGTGGCGGACTTTGCCTTCGTCCCGCAGTTCGGACATCGTGCCAAGTGACTCTTCTAGCG
>JACDDK010000217.1 GCA_013817025.1 Rubrobacter sp. | reverse complement strand
CCCCGGAACCGAGGAGAGCTTCACCACGTCTCCCCGAGCCACACAGGACGCGACCTCCGGCGGCGACATCGTGGAGAGCACCGACAGCGCCAGCTTCGGTCCGACCTTGCTCACCGTCACCAGGGAGTCGAACGCCGCCCGCTCGTCGCGCGTGGCGAACCCGAATAACAGCATCGCGTCCTCGCGCACCACCATCCGAGTGTGCAACACGCACTCCTCGCCGATAGCCGGCAGCGTCCCGAGCGTCCCCTGCGACGCCGACGCCCGGTACCCGACGCCGCCCACGTCCACGACGAGGCCCTCCACGTCCTTCTCCACCAATTGTCCGCGCAGCCTGGAGATCATGGTCTAATTATCCCGCACAAACGTCATTTCCCCACCCCCACCTTCCCACCCATCCGGGAAGAAAAGGCATGGGTAATGGCGATAGCGAGTCCGTCCGCCGCATCGTCGGGGCGCGGTATCGCCGGAAGGTTCAAGAGCGATTTCACCATCTCCTGAACCTGTTTCTTGTCGGCCCGTCCATAAGACGTAACCGCCTGCTTCACCTGGAGCGGCGTGTACTCGGCCACCTCGATACCGGCCCGGTAGGCCGCCAGGATCGCCACCCCCCGCGCCTGCCCAACCGTGATCCCCGTGGTCACGTTGGTATTGAAGAACAACTCCTCGATAGCCACCGACTCCGGCCGGTACCCTCGCACGAGCTCCGTCACCCCATCGAACAACCGCGACAACCGCCGCGGCATGGGCCAGTCCGAAGGCGTGGTGATAGCCCCGTGCTGCACGTAGCACAGCCGGTTCCCCTCCTGCCGCACGACCCCCCACCCCATTATGGCGGTGCCGGGGTCGATTCCGAGTATCACATGTCCCTTAGCGGCGGTTGCGAGCATGACCAAAGGTTACCCCCTACACACCAGACTTGCACCACCACCCACATGTGGCGTGCGTTCGCTCCATAAATACTAGAGAACGTAGAAGAATCGAGATCCCTCGGCGGAAGCCCCGATCACCTCCGGGCGAGTTGGCCGTAGTAGGCTCTGGTGTCGTAGCCGACGTGGACCACGCCGTTCTCCGCACGCCGGGTAAAGATCCTCGCTAGCTCCTTCAGCATCTCGGCGTGGCCCGGTTCCTCTTCGTCCGGCACGTAGGACGACGACAGCAACCGCCCCCGCAGCCCGTCGAAATCCAGGGTCTGCTGGTTCTCGAAGGTGCGAGTTTCGTAGTCGTGAGGCTCGAAGAACGTGCGTAGCCTCTGCTCCATGCTCCGGTTTCTTGCCTTTACCGCCTCGAAATCCGTGCCGTAAACTTCCAGCATCCCCTGGTAGTCGGCCCTGAACGCCGAACCGTCCATCTTCGGGAAATTCCACACGAGCATTACCCAGCCCTCGGGTTTGAGGATACGTCCGAACTCCGCCCGCGCGCCAGCGGGGTCGAACCAGTGAAAAGCCTGCCCGGCCGTGACGAAGTCCACGCTCGCGTCCGCCAGCGTCGTGGCCTCGGCCGTCGCCGCCACGCTCTCGAAGCGCTCGTACCCGGCCAGCAGACGCTCCCCCGCCCGCCGCATCTCCTCGTTCGGCTCCACCCCGAACACCCGGCACCCGTACTCCAGAAACATCCGCGACAGGATGCCCGTGCCCGAACCCACGTCGGCCACCACCGAGTTGGGCGAGAGCCCGCAGTCCTCCCGCAGCGACTCCAACACCGCCGCCGGATACTCCGGTCTGTACCGTTCGTAGTTCTCGACCTTGCTGGAGAAGCGCCGCGTAGGGTCCTTCATAGCGTGGCCTCGCGCCCGAGTTGGGTCCTTACCCTGATCATCCATAGCCCCTAATCCATTCTCCGCCGTCCACGTCCTTGCGGTCTCGCCGGACCTTCACCGCATGCGGCGGGCGCACCGGGTCGCACGGGCGAAACCCCGGAGCGCTTCCCGAGCCCACCACTCAATATCCGGTAAAGCTTGGCATCGTCCAGTCCGGTCGCACGCCGCTGAAGGTCCTGTACCAGTTTCAGTTCCCCGGCGGCGAGGTCGTATCCGTACCGGGCGAGCATGCCTTCGAGGTCGCCCCGCCGTAGATGCGGCCGGCGAGAGCCGCAAGAGTTAGCTCGCTACCTCGGCCATCACTTCGTCGGAGATGTCGAAGTTCGAGTAGACCTCCTGCACATCGTCATTCTCTTCGAGGGCGTCGATGAGGCGCAGGGTCTGCTTGGCGGTGCTGGCTTCGAGGTCGATGCTGTTCTGAGCTTCCATCGTAATCTCGGCGTTTTCATAAGCGACACTCGCGTCGTCGAGCGCCTCGCGCACCGCCGCGAAGTCTTCGGGCGCGGTCACGACCCGATAGTCGCTCTCCTGTTCCTGCACGTCCTCCGCCCCGGCTTCG
>JACDDK010000216.1 GCA_013817025.1 Rubrobacter sp. | reverse complement strand
CGCCATCATAAGCGTCTCCGATGAAGGCTGCGGTATTCCCGAATCCGAACAACCTCACATTTTTGAGCGGTTCTACCGCGCCCAGGGCTCCTCCCGCGCCGACGGCACCGGCCTCGGCCTCGCCCTCGCCAACGAAATAACCCAGCACCTCGGCGGCAAAATAGAAGTCCAAAGCAAGCCAAACGCCGGCAGCACCTTCTCGGTGTTTCTCCCGATCACGGAGCGGAAAGCCTGATTCCGTCTAAGCCTGTACCTGAAGTTTAGGTTAGGAGAGAGGGTTTTTGAGGTAGAATGTGTATGGGGCGGCTTGGCTCGCGGAATCTCCCCCCTCCCTGCGAGCAATTAGCGGCCCCTTTATCTATTTCGCCCTCCCACTGGGGGTTGGTTAGATCGAAAATCCCAGCGCGTTGAGCAGGGGTGTGTAGATGTATTGGAGGAAGCCGAAGACGCTTGGGACGCCGGGGAGGAACGTCAATACGACTAGGCCGAGAAATATGTACGGGCCGTACTCGTTCATGAAGTTTACGAAGTCGTCGAGGGAGCGTGGGAGGAACGGGTAGAGGATCCTCGCGCCGTCGAGTGGGGGGATGGGGATCAGGTTGAGTACGAACAGCAGCGCGTTGGTGGCGGCCACACCGTACACCATGACCGCGCCGGTGGAGACGGGAGCGGATGGGTCGAGGCCGAGATTTAGGGTTGGCACCGCCGCAAGCCCGGCGCAGATGAAGAGCACGACGAGGTTCGCCGCCGGACCCGCCGCCGCTACCGCGACCGGACCCCACACGCCGCCCCGAAGGTTGGCGGGCGTTACGGGTGTCCAGCCCCACCCGAAGCCTGCGGCTAGAAACATGATCGTACCCAGAAGGTCCAGATGCACGAATGGGTTCAGGGTGATGCGTCCGTTCCGCTGCGGGGTATCGTCGCCCAGGTAGTGGGCTGAGAAGGCGTGCGCCGCCTCGTGGAACCAGACGCCGATGATGAAGCCCAAAAACAGCGCTACGGCGAAGACGGGGTTTGATTGGAGGACGAAGATCACGGCTGGTCACCCGCGGCTCTTGGGCGGGGCGCTTGCGGCGTAAAGGTCAGTTGATCCGGGTGGCGTAGAGGGTAACGTGGTTGCCAGCGCCGGTGGTGTAGGAGGCAAGTTGCGGCTCCAGGGAGTTGGCCGAGTCCGCGACGGCCCCGATCTCGGTCATGCCTGCGGTGACGCTGGCGTCCACGCCGGTGTCTTCGCTGATGTCGCGTACCAGCGAAACCGAGACGCGCAGGTTTGGATCGCCGGATGGTTTGATCTCCACGACGTTGGCACCCCTTATCGACGGATCCGGCCGGATGGCGGTTATGGTGCCGGTCACTGGGGCGTAGACCGTCGTGCCAGCCTCGGCACCCACGTCCACGGCACCGGTTCGCGGCCCGGAGCGCTCCGCCGGGTCCATCGCGTAGTACTGGATCTTCTCGTCCGTCGCGCCGCTGCCGAACATGTTTAGCAGCGGTGTATCCGACAAGTTCTCGCCCCGCGGCACCAACTCCACCAAACTCTCGCCCTCCGGATGATAGCCGAGCGCGATCAGATCTACCGGACGGATGGGCGTGGATATATCCGTCCCCGAGGCTACCGCCAACACGGCGTCCGGCGCGGCGTTGTTCGGGTCGATGGGCAACTCGCCTTCCGTCGCCACCGATGTCTGGGTGAAGACCGCGAAGACCAGCGCCACCAACCCCAGAAGCAACAGCGATATAGCCATCGCCCGCCGCCTCCGGTACGGGGTGACCTTCTTATCGACGGTGTCGTGGGTCTCCCGGTGTGCGACGGAGGATTGTCGCCCAGGGGACGCGGATAAGCCTTCGCCGAGGTCGATAGTGTATTTGGGGGCCGTTCGGCGCTCGTAGCGAGGCCGTCTGGAACCCGAGGCCAGCGTGCGACCCGGCCCAATATGTTGTGTATTTTGCGTGTGGTTGCCTCTCATAGCGGGGCCCGATTATACAGAGCGGTGTCCAGAGTGTAAACTTTGCGAAGGCGCTGGCTTCGTTGGTGGCCCCAAACGGGAAAGAGCCCTGGGGTTGTTAAACTATTCTGTGAAAAGCCCCGATCTTTGGAGATTAGTTTGACCGCGAAGAAGCTGATCGTCTCTACTTACTTCCAATATCTGCTGCTTGCCGTTGGCGTCGTGCTGCTCGTTATGTTCGTGCGTGAGATCGGTGGCGTCCTCTTGACGTTCTTGATGGCTGCGGTACTGGCCTACGTCCTGAACCCGCTGGTGCGCGGGTTGGAGCATCGGCGGGTGCCGCGGGTCGTGGCGGTGGTCGGGCTGTTCGCGCTGCTCGCGCTCGCCGTGACCGCCGCGTTGTTGGTGGTCATCGTACCGGCAGTGGGACAAGTGCAGGAT
>JACDDK010000215.1 GCA_013817025.1 Rubrobacter sp. | reverse complement strand
CGCAGGAAGAGAACAAAAACGGCGAGCCCGTGATGGTGCGGCCCATCCGGCCCGAAGACGAGCCGTTGATGGTCCGGTTCCACGAAGCGCTTTCGGAGCAGAGCGTCTACATGCGCTACTTCCACATGATGAACCTCGACCAGCGCACGGCCCACGAGCGGCTCACGCGCATCTGCTTTATAGACTACGACCGCGAGATGGCGCTCGTCGCCGAACGCACCGATCCCGAGAGCGGGCTGCGCGAGATCATGGGCGTCGGACGACTAAGCCGGTCCGGCGGAGCGCCCAACGAGGCCGAGTTCTCGGTGCTCATCGGCGACCGCTTCCAGCGCCAGGGCCTCGGCACGCTGCTCCTCGGACGACTGCTGGAAGTAGGCCGGGCGGAGGGATTGGAGAGGATCACGGCGGAGATACTCCTCGACAACTACCCCATGCAGCGCATCAGCAAGAAGCTCGGTTTCAAACTCCGCCGCGACACCGAGGAGATGGTCGTAAAGGCCGACCTCGACCTCGGAGCGCCCGTAGGATGAAGTCGTCGTCGAACCCGCCGTTGAACTGGGTCACGGATGCGGCAGTGGCGGGCAGTGGCGGGCTGTGGCGACCGCGCCGATACCGGAGACCGTGTAGCAGTCGCGTCGCCCGTCTGAACCTAGGGGAAGTCCACGACCGCAGTCTGCGAGGCGTCCACGAACACGCTGCCTTTTTCTAGGACTTAAGAACTAGGTGCGGAGTCGATGGAGGCATCCAAAATCTTTCCGTCGCGCATCTTGATTATGCGATTTGCGAGCGCCCCGACGCCGGGATCGTGCGTCACGATCACGAACGTCTGACCGTTGTTCTTGTTCAGGTCGAGGATGAGGTCCAACACCTCCCGCGACGTGTCGGAGTCGAGGTTGCCGGTCGGCTCGTCGGCCCACACGATGGCCGGCTGATTGACGAGAGCCCGCGCGATGGCGACCCGCTGCTGCTGGCCGCCCGAGAGCTGGTTGGGCCGGTGGTGCGCCCGATCCGCGAGCCGCACGCCTTCGAGGACCTCCAGCGCCCGGTCGCGGGCTTTCTTCACGCCCGTACCGCCGACGAGCAGCGGCAATTCGACGTTCTCCACGGCGGAGAGGACGGGCATGAGGTTGAAGCTCTGGAAAATAAAGCCCATAAAGTGAGCGCGATAGTCCGTGCGGCGAGCGTCGCTCATAGCGTGCAAGGGTTCCCCGGCGATGAAGATTTCACCCTCGTCTATGGAATCGAGGCCCGAGAGCGTGTTCAGGAGCGTCGTCTTTCCGCACCCCGAAGGCCCCATCACCGCGACCAACTCGCCCTTTCCGATGGATAGCGTCACCCGGTCGAGGGCGTTCACCGTGATCTCCTCCGTCCGGTAACTCCGCCGCACCCCCACCGCCTCCACTATCCCCCGCTCCGCCGGAGCACGCTCGCTCCCGATACCGAGGTATCCGGCGTACCGTTCCAGGGCTTCTTGGGCGTATTCCGGGACCGCCGATCCATTGAGTTGGCTCCCCTCGAAGGCTTCGAGTAGACCCGCCGGTGTGCCTGTGTCTTTGGCGGCTTGTTGCAGGGATACGTTTCGGTTGCGGCGGGCGTCCGCGAGGTGGCGTCCGGCGGGGGTTTTCGTAGTTTCCATGTTGGGCTCCTTCATCCTTCGTAACGTAGGGCTTCGACCGGCGGGACTCGGGAAGCGCGGATCGCGGGTACGATAGTGAACGCCAGCGCCGCCACCCACACGCCGCCCCCGATGTAGAACATCTGCCGCCAGGGGAATACGAATACCGCCTCCGGGTCGTCGATGGCGAAGTTGAACAGGTTGTAACCGCCAAGAGCGCCCACGGAGATGCCGATGAGGATGCCTATAAGCGCGACGAACGAGCTCTCGACGATGAACTGCCAGCCGACCGTACCGCGCCGGTATCCGACGGCTCTTAGGGTCCCGATCTCGCGCCGCCGCTCATGCACCGCGCGGGCGCTGATGACCGCGAGCCCCGCTACCCCGACCACCAAGCCGAACGCCAGAAACGCCTGCACGATCTTCACGAACGTGTCGATAAACGCCTGCCCGCGCCCCAAAATGTCGTCCACCAGAAAACTCTGCGCCCCCGTGGCCGCGAACTCGTTCTTCAGCTCCCGGCCCACCGCTACCTCGTCCGATTTCGGGTTCACAAGCATAAGGTACGTGTCCTGAGACGGCAGGTTCGGTAGCTCCTTACGCGCCGCCTCGCTCACGATAATGCCATTGATCACACCCAGAGAGAAGCCCGAGGGAGCTTTGATCCGCCCGACGACGGTCTTCGTCATCTCCTTGCCGCTGATCGGGTCTTGCAACCGCACCTCATCCCCCGGCCCGAGCTTGGGACGCGCCTGGAAATCTCCCTCTCCGTCGTAGGGAAA
>JACDDK010000036.1 GCA_013817025.1 Rubrobacter sp. | reverse complement strand
GATTCGGACTCCGCACGGGTTGGGGACCCGGTCATAGCCATTGGCAATCCGCTCAACGTTGGTTTGAGCGTGACGACCGGCATCGTGAGTGGGACGGAGCGGCCGATCACGGCCCCGAACCGTTACACCATAGACGGCGCGATCCAGACGGACGCGGCTATCAGCTCCGGCAATTCGGGTGGCCCGCTGCTGGATGCCGGCGGGTCCGTGATCGGCATTAACTCGCAGGTGGCTTCGGCGGGGAGTCAGGGCGTGGCTCAAGGCGTCGGTTTCGCGGTGCCGGTGAACACCGTAAAAAGCGTCGTGGAGCAGCTCATAACCACGGGCGAGGTCGTCCACGGTTACATCGGCGTGCGGATGTTCGAGGTCGGCATCGAGGAGCTTCGGGCCTACACCACGCTCACGGAGGAAGAACTGAGCGAGCAGTATGGGCTCCCGGCTACCGGGGCCATCGTCAGCGAGATCTCGCCCGGCGGACCAGCCGACGAGGTCGGCCTGAAAGGCGGCGAGCCGGAGAAAATAGAAGGACTCGACGTACCGGTGGGAGACGTAATAACGGAAGTCGAAGGCGAGCCCGTCTCCGACCCCGACGACGTCATAGAAGTCGTGAACGCCAATAAGCCCGGCGACCGCGTAAAACTCACCGTAGTCAGCCCCAACGAGCGCCCGCGCTCCGTGGAAGTTACCCTGGAGAGCCAGCCCGAAGACGCTTGAGAAGGTTTCAGGCTCTAGCTGTTAGCCTTCGGCTTCCGCGTCGGCCTTGCTCGCACTATGCCAATCGGTACTGGTGGTAGCGCGAGCTATCCAGGGCTGGGTTGTTGGAGATTTTCGAGTGTGTTTCGGGTGGTAACGACTTTGGCGAATTCCTCGTGCAGATGGACGAGCGCCATCTCGTGGACGTGTTCGGCGGTGTGGAATTTACCGTCGGGTCCGATCCGGTCGAAGGTGGCGGTGGCATCGGAGACGATGTGCGCCGAGAAGCCGAGGTTGGCCGCCATGCGGGTCGTAGTGGAGACGCAGTGATCGGTAGTCAAGCCCGTTACGACGAGGGTGTCCAGCATCTCCTCCCTTAGCCGCGTTTCGAGGTCCGTGCCGATGAACGCGCTGTTGACGTATTTCTCGATGACAGGCTCGTGCGCCAGCGGGCGGACGGCGTCCTTGAACACGCCGCCTGCGCCGCCGAGTGGAGAGCCGGGCTCGGTGGAGAGATGCCGGACGTGGAATATGGGCAGTTCAGCTACGCGCCAGGCCGCGAGGAGCGCCGAGATGTTCTCCTCGGCGCTGGGGTTGTTGCGGCGACCCCAGGATGGATCGTCGAAGCCTTTTTGGACGTCGATGACGAGCAGAGCGGTCGCAGTGTTCAAGATCTCTCCCAACTACAGCGTCTCTGCACGAGTCGAAAAGTCAACCGCCGCAGGCCGACGGCTCTAGCTGCTCGCGGCACCGAAGCCGGCCCGAGCGCCGGAGCGGCCCTTGCCGGTGCCTTCCTTCTCCACGACTAGTTTGTAGATGTAGTCGTAGGTCACGTAGACGGTTGCCTTGCCGTCTTGCATCTGTACGCGCAGGTAGTCGTTTTCGACCTCTATCTTTTCCACGTCGTCGGATTCGACGGTGAAGGTGTCGCGGCGGTCCCAGATCACGAGGTTCGCCCCCGCGCTTTTGGCCTCGTCCACGATCTTTCCTACAAGCTCCTTATACATTTAGAACTCCTCCGAGTTTGGGATCTCCATTAACGTCCGAGCTATTCTACTTGAGAAAACCCACCCGGTAGCGAACGGCTTCTGTACTAAAATACCCCGCAGCTTAAAGACCCCCGAGCCAGAATAGGAGACGCGCGAACGGACGTGAAAGGAGCGGTACGCGGCATCCGAAACATCGACCGGGCGCTGTTCGCGGCAATCTTCCGCGTTAAATGGCCGCTGCTAACGGTCCTGATGCGCGCCCTAACCACCGCCGGTACCGCCGGGGCGACGTGGGGGTTCATTGCCTTCGGCGCTTTCCTCGCCACCGGGCTGAAACCGCCGCAACTCCTCGTACCGTGGCTCGCCATCATCATCTCCTGGCTCGTGGCCGAGAGGACCAAATACTTTTTCAACCGCGTGCGACCCTACGTCTCGGACACTGCGATAGCTCCCCTCATAAAGACGCCTTCGTCGAGCTCGTTCCCTTCCGGCCACTCCGCGACCGCCGCCGCCGGAAGCATCACGCTCGCCGCTCTCTACCCACCCTTCGCCCCAGCGCTGCTTTTGGCTGGCTTCCTGACCGCGCTCTCCCGCGTCTACCTCGGCGTTCACTATCCGGTGGATGTTCTCGCCGGGCTGCTCATCGGCACCGCCTCCGCCGCCGGGATGCTGGCGCTGGCGGCGCTGGCCCTCGCGTGAAGCCGCTTACCCGGTACGCGGTGCAAAAACGGTACAAATGACGCGATGAGCATACCGCGACATTACACCATCGGGGCCGTAGCGCCGGACCTCGGCTCTCTCAAGGCCCTGGACGAGCGACTAGAAAATGAAGGACTGTCGCCCGAGTCCCTGACCGTGCTTTTGCGGCGGCGCGACGAGCGGTTGGTGGGCGTCACGCTCCCCGGTGTCCGCACGCTGCGCGTCGAGATGGGCCTCTCGCGCTTGCAGTGGTTCGAGTTCACGAGCACGTTCTTCTCGGCGTCCACGGTTAGCTTTCTGATGGGTGTGGTGCATCTGTGGACGGGAATCTTGGTTCAGGTAGCGCTCACCATTGCGGCTGTCGTCGGCCTCGTGCTCTACTACCGGCATCCTCGGCTGCGGAAGATGCTCTTGTCGATGGCGTTGCCCGAGAAGTTCGCCGAGCAGTGGGCTCAGGACTTTTCCGGCGGCTTCGCGCTAGCTCTGGTGATCATCCACGAGGACCGCTTCGACGCCGCGCAGGACGCGCTGCTGAACGACCCAACGCTCGCGAGCCCAATGGCCGTGGACCGACGACCGGTGTTTTAAGAGGCGTCGGGCAACAGGTTTTAGATCTCAGGCAAGAACCGAAGCGTCGATTGGCGGTCGATTTTTGTCTCGTTCTCGAAGCGGCTTGGACGACGCCACGAGAAACGCATGCTCGTTCGCTGGTGGAAAGACGACTGCGGATCTCACTGGGTTCCAACCCGAAGCCTACAAACTATGACCTGAAACCCCCAAGAAACCTGATACCTTAACCACCGTGATCGTTCGTGAGCAGCCCGACTCTTTTTTGCTTTTCGAGCAGCACGAACACGCGCTCGCGTCGGCGGAGTTTGGTCGGCGGTGGCGGGATGGGCCACGGCCTTTGGAGTCGGCTCTGTATGCCATCGCGAACCACGATCTCGCCTGGCGGGAGTTGGATGGGCGGGTATTGTGGGACGAGGAGCGGGATCTCCCTCACTCGTTCGTGAGTTATCCGGTGGAGCCGAAGCTGCGGGCTCAGAGGCGGGGTATTGAAGCTGTCGAAGAGCGGGACCCTTACGCCGCGTGCCTGTGCAGTATGCACTACGTACGTTTTTTACTGAATGCTAACAGGCCGGATGAGATCGAATTCAGAGAAAACGAGCTCGCGCGTCAAGAAAGACTGCGGGGGGCGATGTCCGGTGTGGAATTGGACAATTTGGAGCGGAACTTCCGCTTTTTGCGGTTATGCGATGGACTCTCGTTGTTCATCTGTCTGAACGAGCCGGGGGATTTGGATGCAGCACCGCCGTATCCGGGTGGGTTCGAGTTCGACGGACGGAGTTTCGAGCCGGTCTGGGAGGATGAGCGCACCCTGCGCCTCGACCCAAACCCTTTCACGGAGGCGTTCGAGGTGGAGTTGCCGTACCGCACGTTCGGCAAGGACCGTCAACTCGCCGGGAGTGGCGTCCTCGAATTGCGAGTGTCGAGCTAGGGAACGGCATCCCTCTGCCCGTTGCTGGTAGAGTATTCGGGGATTTAGACATCGTAGTTGGTTTTTAGAGAGGACATTATGAGAGACGCATCCTACGAGTTCTTCAAGAAGCTTTTGTCCACGCCGGGGCCTAGCGGCAACGAGGCTGCGGCGGCTGCGGTCTGGCGGGAGGAGGCCGGGAAGTTCGCGGAGGTCCGGGGGGATCGGATGGGCAACTCTTTCGCCACGCTGAACGCGGGTGGCGGGCCGAAGATCATGCTGGCCGGTCATATAGACGAGATCGGGGTGATGGTCACCCATATCGACGAGCAGGGCCTGCTGCGCTTCACGGGCGTCGGCGGCTGGGACCCGCAAGTCCTCGTCGGCCAGCGGATACGGCTCCAGACCACGTCCGGAGAGGTCGTCGGTGTGATCGGCAAGAAGGCCATCCACGTGATGGAGCCCGACGAGCGCAAGAAAGTCTCCGAGGTGAAGAGCCTCTGGATCGACATCGGCGCCAAAGACGCCGACGAGGCGAAAGGCATGGTCCGCGTCGGGGACGTGGGCGTGCTCGACCAAGACCTCGTGGAGCTTCCGAACGGTCGCATCGCGTCGCGTTCGGTGGACAACCGCATGGGCGCGTTCGTCGTCCTCGAAGCCCTGCGCCTGCTCTCCGAGGAGGAAAACTTGAACGCCGAGATCGTGGCGGTCGCTTGCGTACAGGAGGAGATCGGTCTTTATGGCGCTCGCGGTGCTGCTTTCGGCCTCGATCCGGATGCCGCCATAGCCGTCGACGTGACCCATGCCACCGACACCCCCGGCGTCTCTAAAAACGAGAACGGCGACCACGCTTTGGGGTCCGGCCCCGTTATCAAGCGGGCCACGAACCTGAGCCCCATCGTCTGCGAGGGCATCATCGACGCCGCCGAGGCCGCGAACATTCCGTACACTCTGGAGGCCGATTCGCGCTCCACCGGCACGGACGCCGACGCCATACAGTTCTCGCGGACTGGTATTGCGACGGGCCTCGTATCCTGTCCGAATCGCTACATGCACTCGCCGAACGAGGTCGTGGACCTCGAAGACGTGGAGAACTGCGCGAAGCTCATCGCCACCTACATAAAGACACTCGAAGCCAGCACCGACTTCGTCCGTTAGCCGCGTCCCCGAGTGACCGCCAACAGGGAACCGAAGACCCGACGCCCGGCGCTGGTCGAGGCGTCGCTCTTGCTGACGGTCTTCTTCTTCGGAACGAACTTCGTCGCCGTGAAGCTAGTGGTGGAGAGCGTGCCGCCGATACTCTTCGCGGCGGCGCGCTTTACCCTGGCCGGGCTCCTGCTCCTCGCCCTCTCGCGCATCGTGGAGCCGAATAGCCGGTTGGCGCGGGAGGACATCTTGCCCGTGCTCGGCCTCGGCATCGTCGGCGTCACCCTCACCCAGACCGTCTTCACTATCGGCGTCAGCCTCACGACGGCGGCCAACACCGCCCTCGTGTACTCCACCGCACCGGTGTGGGGGATGCTGCTCGGCTTCACTCTCGGTGCCGAGCGCCCGCGGCTCGTGGGCATCTTGGGCATCGCGCTCTCTTTAGTGGGCGTCGGATTTATCGTGTATGGCGGCCTGGAGTTCGCCGGGACCAGTCTCGTGGGGGACGCCCTGATCCTGGCCGCCGCCGTGTTCTGGGGCTCCTACACGGTCCTATCTTTGGGCCTGCTCCAACGCTACTCCGCCCTGGCCCTGGCCGCCTACGCTATGACTTTGGGCGGTCTGATCGCATTTCCCATAGCCGCCCTCGACCCCGCGCCCCTCGACCTCGCCGCCGTGGACGGCCGCACCTGGGGAGCAGCGATCTACTCCACGCTCTGTTCCTCGGCCTTCGGCTTCGCCGCGTGGGGCTGGGGTGTCTCCAAAGCCGGCGCGAACCGGGTCCTCATCTACCAGTACCTCGTCACCCTCATAGGCGTAACCGCTGGCATCCTGCTTCTGGGAGAAGACTTCGGCGTCGGACAATTAGTAGGAGCGGCGATCATCATCTGCGGTGTATATCTGGCGAAGAGGAAATAGGTCTCGGGTGTGAGGAGATATCTCCACAAGAAAGACGGGCCTGACTCGTCGATGGTGAATCGAAGGAGGTTTACGATGGCCCATGGACCTTCCGCTTCGCTACATAGGCTTCTTGTCTAGGGCGGTCGTTCCGTTCTCGCTCGCTGCAGAAGCCGGGCGCAGCGTTTCATCCCGCTCGATGCGGCGCAGCAACGGATAGGGGTTCATCGCTCCGCTCGGAGCGCGGGGGCGATCACCCTCGAAGAGACCCCATCCCGCGTACCAGCCCAGGTGCAGGTGCGGCTCGAACTTGCCCCGTGTCCCTTCTGGCCCCTGTCCCGTACCCCCGACCGTGCCGATCCTCTGCCTGGCCTCGACTGTCTCGCCCGGCGCGAGCGGTGTGGGCTCGTCCATGTGCGCGTAGTAGAGTCGGTCGCCGCGCTTTATCGGACCCACGTCTTGCGCCGCCTCGATCATCACGGTGTATCCACCCAGGTTGTTCCACCCATTGCCCGACGAACCCCACGCCCGGCTCACCGTCCCTGCCGTAATGGACCGGATGGAAGTCCCCGCCGGGGCGAAGACGTCCGTCCCCTCGTGCTCGCCCTGCACCCGCGCCGCTCCCCAGTCGTTCCCGTAAGAATCGGCGTACCCGGACGGCAACGGAAACACCGCCACCGCAGGTTCGGGCGGTTCGGATGAACGTAGGAGCGTGACCGCGCCGAGTGTGAACGCGACCCCGAGTAGCAACACTACGGCCAACACATCCCGCCGCGAACGCCTACCGGAAGGTTTCTTCGTGATACTCACGCACACAGTCCAACCCGCCGAGAACCGATACCTAAGACCTCCATGTCCTCCGCAGCACCCGCAACCAGTTCTCGTGCGCGAGCTTCCTCAAGGCGGGTTCATCGTAGCCGCGTTCGCGCAGGGCATTTATCAGATTCGGGAGGCCGCTGGCGTCCCCGATCTCTATAGGTACCCTCGCGCCGTCGAAGTCCGAGCCGAAGCCTACTCGGTCCACGCCAAGCTTCTCCACGAGGTAGTCCACGTGCCGAACGACGGTTTCGAGCGGCGTGTCCGCGCTCTCGCGGCCGTCCTCGCGCAGGAAGGCGATGGCGAAGTTCACGCCGACCATGCCGTCGGAGTCGCGGATGGCGTCTAGCTGGCGGTCGGTGAGGTTTCGCGTCGAGGGACAGAGCGCGTGGGCGTTGGAGTGTGTCGCCACGAGCGGCGCGTCGGAGAGGGCGGCCACGTCCCAAAAGCCCTTCTCGTTGAGGTGAGAGAGGTCGATCAGAACCCCCAGCCGGTTGCACTCGCGCACCAGTTCCCTCCCGGCGTCGGTCAGGCCCGGCCCCGTATCCGGCGAGCCCGGAAAACCGAACGGCACGCCGTGCGCGTAGGCGTTGGACCGGCTCCACACCAGACCGAGCGAGCGCAGCCCGGAGTCGTAGCATCTTTCGAGCGCCGCCGGGTCCGGCCCGAGGTTCTCCGCGCCCTCGAAGTGCAGGATAGCGGCGAGTACGCCGTCTCGCAGGCAATCCTCGATCTCATTCGCCGTCCGAACTACCTTTAACGCTCCTTCGGACTCGACTTCCAACTCGAAGAGGTCCGTGGCAAGCTCGCCCGCGACGCGCTTGGCGTACTCCGAGTCCACCGGCGGAGCGCCCGTGATTCTGTAGCCGCTCTTGACGGTAGCGAGCGCGGACTTCTCATTCCATCCGGCACCTGTCGGGTTTGGGACGAAGCAGGCGAAGAAGCCGCCACCGAAGCCGCCCTCTCGGGCTCGTGGCAGGTCGATGTGGCCGGTGTAGCTCTTCTCGAAGAAGCTGCGGCCCGCCCCGCGATCCGGGAGCCGCAGGTTCAGCAACGTGTCGTTGTGGCCGTCGAAGATAGGTATCTTGTCCATTACGTCGATTGTATCCCTCGGGCACCCGCAACGATGCTGCGGGGAGGCCGGTCCCGTTCATCGATCCCGTGACCCTCGCGAGCGGTGGACCGCCGGACGGCGGGGACCAACACGCTCGAACCGTCCCGGCACGAAAAAGCGGGGCCGCACGAAGCGACCCCGCCCGTATTACGAAACTTCTCCCCTAATATTTCGGGACGCTCGGGTCGATCTCCTCGCTCCAGGCGGTGATGCCGCCCTTGACGTTGTAGACGTTACCGAAGCCCGCGTCCTGCAAGAGCTTCACGGCCTTCGCGCTGCGTCCGCCCGTCTTGCAGTGGATCGCAAAGTTCTCGTTTGGGTCGAACTCCGCGAGCCGCGCCGGAAGCTCCCCGAGCGGCACGAGCTTCACGCCGATGTTCGCTACCTCGTACTCGTGCGGCTCGCGCACGTCGAGTACGTTCAAATCCTCGCCGTTGTCCATCTTCGCCTTGAGATCCTGGACCGTGATCTCCGGCACGCCGTTCTCCTGCTCGGCGGCTGCGGCCTGCGGCATCCCGCAGAACTCCTGATAGTCGATCAGCTCCGTAACGGTCGGGTTCTCGCCGCACACCGGGCAGTTCGGGTCCTTACGAAGCTTCATCTCCCGAAAGCTCATCCCGAGCGCGTCGTAGAGCATGAGCCGCCCGATCAAGGGCTCCCCGATG
>JACDDK010000214.1 GCA_013817025.1 Rubrobacter sp. | reverse complement strand
GGATTACGGTCCGGCTCTCTCTCCGTTCCACAGCTTCTTGTTCTTGCAGGGCCTGGAGACGCTGCCCTTGCGGATGGAGCGTCATTCGCAGAACGCGATGGCGGTGGCCGAGTTCTTGCAGGCGCATCCGAAGGTGAACTGGGTCAACTATCCGGGGCTCACGGACCATCCGTCGCACGAGGTTGCGAAGAAGTACCACCGCGAGGGGATGTTCGGCGCTATCCTCGGCTTCGGCATCGAGGGTGGGCTCGAAGCTGGCAAGCAGTTCATCAACCGGCTGGAGCTTCATAGTTTGCTGGCGAACATCGGGGATGCGAAGAGCCTGGTTATACATCCGGCTTCTACTACGCACTCGCAGTTGTCGGCTGAGGAGCAAGTGTCGACGGGCGTTACGGACGACTACATCCGGCTCAGCGTGGGGTTGGAGTCCATCGACGACATCCTGTACGACCTGGATCAGGCGCTGAACGGAGCGTGAGCGATTTGGACCATCCCTTAATAATCAAGTTTGGCGGCACTTCGGTCGGCGGCGGCGCGCAGTTCACCCGCGCCGCCAAGATAGCCGCCGACGCCGCAGCCGCACGACCCGTGGCCGTAGTGGTCTCCGCCATGAGCGGCGTCACCAACACGCTCCTCGGCGCGGCTCGCGGCAACGTGGAAGCGGACGCCACCGCCGAACTTCGCCGCGCCCTCGAAGAGCGGCATCTGGAGGCGGCCCGCGAGGCCGTCGCGGCGGAGTACCTGCCGGGTGTGGAGGAGCGGTTGCTGGCGCTGCTGGATCGGCTGGTCGCGGCTATACAGGCGCCCGCCGTGCAACCGGCGGCCCGGAAAGCGGAGATCGCGGTCTACGGCGAGCGGCTCTCCTCGACCATCCTCGCCGGAGCCATCAGTAGTCAAGACGCGCCCGCCAGAGTAGTAGCGGAAGACCCCATAGCCACGGGTGCGGAGTTCTCCGCGTCCGAGGTGGATGTTGGGGAGACGGAGCGGCGATGTGCGCGCCTCGTCGCGCCACTGTTGGATGGTGGGCTCGTGGCGGTTGTGCCGGGGTATGTGGGGCATTCGCCGGAGGGGTTGCCGACTACGCTGGGGCGTGGAGGTTCGGACCTCTCGGCGACGGTACTCGGGCGGGCCATAGGCTCATCGGAGGTCTGGATCATGACGGACGTGGACGGTGTACTCGACGCCGACCCGCGCCTGGTCCCGGACGCGACCCTGATGCCGCGTCTCTCCTACGAGGAGGCGGGCGTCTTCGCGGGGCTGGGAGCGAAGGTCCTGCATCCCAAGACGATGGAGCCCGCGTCGGAGTCCGGGATGGAGGTCTTCGTCCGCAACAGCTTCGCTCCGAAGCGTCCCGGTACCCGCGTAACGGGCTTCGAGGCCGGGCCGGGCGTGCGATGCGTGGCGCTACGCCGCGAGGTTGCCGTGGAGATCCCCTGCACCGATGGCCGGGAGAGCAAGGCTGCGATGGTCGTGTGCATCGGGTCGCCGGACGATGAGGATCTTGCGCGCGGGTTGAAGATCCTGCGGAGCGCGGGGATTCCGGCGTGGCACCACGGCATCGCTTCGGCGGGGTTGGTCTACGTGGTGGCGGTGGAGGCGGGCGAGGCGGCGTTGCGGGCGCTGCACGGCTCTCTTATAACGACCCCGGTGGTCGAGGAGGTCGCGTGAAGCGGTTGGAGATCGTGCAGATCGGTCTCGGCCACGTCGGACGAGCCGTCGCCCAGATCTTGCTGGAGGAACGCAAACGCTGGCTCGAAGACGACGGGATCGAGATTCGGTACCGCGCTGTCTCCGATACGTCCGGCGCGCTCGTTGGCGAGGACTTGTTGCCGCAGGCGATCCGGCTGAAAGAGGATGGCGGACGGCTCTCCGACCTCGGTACGGAGCCAATCGAGGACGTTCTGCGCTCGGAGCCCGCGCCGGGCGTTACGCGGATAGTCGTAGATGTTGCGGTGCATGGCGGGACGTTCGACCTCGACCTCATCGGTATTCAGAACGGCTCTTATCTGGTGCTGTCGAACAAGGGGCCGTTGTCGGGGAGCACGGCGCAGTACGAGCAACTGGTCACCGCGATCCCGGACAGGCTCTGGCACGAGGCGACCGTCGGCGCCGGGATGCCGATCATCTCGACCATCGGCGGCCTTATAGAGACGGGCGACGAGATCCTCGAAATCCAGGCCAGCCCGAGCGGGACTCTGGGCTTCATCATGAGCGCCGTGGAGGGCGGCGTGTCGTTCTCGGGGGCGGTGGAGGAGGCGGTGGCGCTGCACTACGCGGAGCCGGACCCGAGGGACGACCTATCGGGCCTGGACGTGGCGCGAAAGGCGATCATCCTGGCGAGGATGATGGGCCGGACTATCGAACCCGATGAGGTCCCCTACGAATCCCTCGTCCCGGAAGGTCTCGAAGACATCCCCCTGGACGAG
>JACDDK010000213.1 GCA_013817025.1 Rubrobacter sp. | reverse complement strand
GAATGCGGGCGAGCATCTTACGCCGGGTGGGTTGCTCGGCGTCGAGGTCTCCGCGTTCTCGCCGGAGGAGCTTACCGAAGAGCGCGGCGGCACCGCCCTCCGCCACGACTTCACCCGCGAACTGCCGGATGGGTGGCTGGACCGCTTCTCGGTCTCGCGCTACGACGCGGCCTCGCAAGTCATGCACATGCGGTTGTTCTATGAGATGTACGGCGCGTCGGGGGCGCTAGAGGGTCGGCGAGCGCATGAACTGGAGATCCGGATCGTCGGTCGCGCTGAACTGGAGTTGATGCTGCGACTCGCGGGCTTCGTGGTGGAGGTCGTCTACGGCGGGTTCGAGGGTGAACCGTTCGAGTCGGGGAGCGATCATCTCGTCGTGCTGGCCCGGAAACCGGCTACCGATTGACCTCTCGCTCGTTTACCGGTCTCCGGCGCGGGATAAAGCGCGGGACTAGCTCGCAGTAGCGGCGGTACGGGCGTCCGAAGCGGGCTCGTAGCTCGCGTTCTTCGAGCGGGAGTTGCAGGGCGAGTTGGGCCGCGTAGAGGGCGGCCAGCAAGATGAGAAACCATTTTTGGGCGAGGAGCCCGGTGCCGAGGATGAGGGCGAAGTCCGTGTCGTAGAGTGGGTTGCGGACGTAGCGGTACGGCCCTTCGAGGACTAGCCGCTGCGGCACGTTGTTCTCCTCGGCTCCGGCTCCCGGCGGAAAGAGCGCCCCGGCGAAGAGCAGACGCGCCCAGCCCATCTTCAGGCACGCCCACGCCCCAACCCCCACCGAGACGAGGACCAATACGCCGCCGATCACCTGAAGCGGCAAGACTCCATACCACCGCCACCCGAGCCACCACGGAGCCAGGATCACGAGCACCACCGTAGTCCCGCCCCACAGCCCCACGACCTCGACGAGATACCACGCCAGCAGCCCCCGCCGCCGCAGCCAGCCGCGCCAGAAGGCAAGTATCGGATAGGTGAGCAGGTCTATGACGATCATGCCACCGTAGAACGCCGCCACGAACAGCGGCGTCAACACCCACCGCCCAAGCAGCCAATCCCCAAACCCGCACACCACGAACGACGCCACCCAAGCCGCCGCCGGTGCCAGGTGACGCTCCCCGTTCATGCTGGTACGGACTCCACCTTGGGCAGTATATAGCGATCACGTCTCGCAGTCGGCGTTCAATTCTAAGTTGCCGTCGGCGGGTAGCGCTTCGCCGGGGATCACAGCGTCACCACTGGTAGGGCAGGAACTTGCCCTCGTAGGTGATCCTGACGCGGTCGCCCTCGGGATTCTCGACGCGCTCGATGTTCATGTTGAAATTGATGGCGCTCATGATGCCGTCGCCGAACTCCTCGTGGATGAGGGCCTTGATGGTAGTACCGTAGACTTGCGTGATCTCGTGGATGCGGTAGATCGTGGGGTCCGTCGGCACGTCCGTCTCCAGGCTCCCGCGCATCGGGAACTCCTGTAATACCCCAGCGACCTCCGGGTCCAGCCCCAACAAATCCACCACCGTCTCGGCCTCGTCCTCGCTCATCGGATGCTGGCCGTAGAGCGCGGCGGTCGTCCAGATTTTGTGCTTTCCGACCTTGTTCGCTATCATCTCGAAGGTCAAGCCTTTTTCACGTTTGGCTTCGAGGATCAGTTCCGTTGCTTCTTCGCGGTTCATGTGACTTCCTTTCTGGTTTACCACCTTTTCAGGCGGCGACTTCCTTTCTGAGGATGTCCAGGAGTTTACGGTGGATCTCGGGGTACTTTTCGTCGGGCGAGGATTCCATCCTGGTCCCTGGGTCTTTTGAATGCCACTCTCACCTCTGCCTTTATACGCGCTTCGGGTCCCTGACTCAACACCACGACGCGATCCGCGAGGAATCTGGGTGGATGATCCCGCCACCTCGCGCACGTCCTCCAAATATGGGAAGCTCATAAACGCGTTGATACCGGCGAAGTGCGGAAGCTCCGTGCGCGAGAACGTCGAGATGGTCTTATCGTCGATGGAGTCCGACCCTGGTAGCCCGATCTCCAACGACCGCTCCACCTCCGCGTCCCACCGCGACGTTCCCAGAGCCGCCTCGCGCTCGCGGGCCTCGTAGTCTTTCAGGCACTTGAGGGCTTTGGGAGGTGGCGCTATCCCACGGTGGTGATCGTGATCCATACCCATAAACTTGCTCCTTTCGGTAGCTTCTCCTACCTCCTCGAAGCAAAATGACCCGAGGAGAAGACCTCCCGGGCTTTTATCCCTCCGTGTGGCGGCCGGTTGTCTCCCGGCCACTCGCCGCTCTCGGTCACGGACCCGCCGGTGAACCCGGCGGCGGAACCCTAGCGACATCCTGTACTCTAGAAAAACAGCCCGTCGCGGTCTTCGGCCCGGTGCACAAAGTTTTGCGTGTCCGGGAGCGCGGTGGTTATCCCGTTGGGCAGGCGCGGCCGTCAGG